>CATPBC010000119.1 GCA_955652195.1 uncultured Xanthobacteraceae bacterium
GCCTCGGGACCTGGCGGGCAGAATGTCAACAAAGTTGCCAGTGCGGTGCAGCTTCGCTTCGACGCGCGCCGCTCACCGTCGCTGCCGCCTGAGGTCCGCACCCGGCTGGAGCGCTTAGCGGGCTCGCGACTGACCCGCGACGGCGTCATCGTCATTACCGCGCAGCGGCATCGCGCGCAGGCGCGCAATCGACAGGATGCACGCGAGCGCCTGTTGGATCTTATCCGCCGCGCGGCGCGTCCGCCGCTCAAACGGCGGGCAACCAAGCCCACCGCGGCGGCACGCGAGCGCCGCATCGAAGGCAAGAAGCGCCGCGCCGGCATCAAGCGGCTGCGGCGAGCGAAACCCTCGTTCGACTGAGCCGATTACCCCGACGCCCTTCACCCATTCAAGGCTTGGTACTGCGCGGCCTCGAGCGCGAACAGGCCGGCGCCCAAGGCGGCGATGCCGAGCACCATCATGACGATCGCGTAGAGAAAGAGCGATTTGCTCGCACCTTCGCGGCCGCGTTGCCGCCGCTGCGCTAAAAACAGCGCGCAACCGATGCCGTATACCAGAACGCCGCAAACGGCGAGGATCGCCCCAGGCAAAAAACGGCTCATCGCTTAATCCCCAATGCAGCATAGGCGGAATGGACAATCCGGGCTACGGTTGGCTTCGACTCGCCGCCCAGTCGAAGCCGCCGATTATGACCGTCCGACAACTCAGCGAAGCCGTCGTCAACCGCATTGCCGCGGGGGAGGTCGTGGAGCGGCCGGCGAGCGTCGTCAAGGAACTTGTGGAAAATGCGCTCGATGCTGGCGCGCGGCGCATCGAAGTCGTCACCGATGGCGGCGGCCGCCGTCTCATCCGTATCAGCGACGATGGCGAAGGCATGACGCGCGCCGATTTGGCGCTTGCGGTGGATCGGCATGCCACATCGAAACTCGCCGACGACGATCTTGTCTCGATCCGCACGCTCGGCTTCCGCGGCGAAGCCTTGCCATCAATCGGCGCGGCGGCGCGGCTTGCAATCACCACTCGGCACGCCGACGAGCCTCATGCCTGGACGATCGAGGTCGACGCCGGTGTGAAATCCGAGGTAAAGCCCGCGGCGCTTGGCCAAGGCACGCGCGCCCAGGTGCGCGATCTATTCTATGCTACGCCGGCCCGGCTCAAATTCCTCAAAAGCGATCGGACTGAGGCTGAGGCGGTGCGCGAGGTGGTGCGCCGCCTCGCTATGAGCCGACCCGACGTTGCGTTCACGCTGGCCGGCGAGCAGCGGTCGCCGCTGCATTTTCCTGCTGCCTTGCCGGGCACGGCTGGCCGCTTGGCACGGCTCGGCGACGTTCTTGGCGCGGATTTCCGTGCCAATGCGGTCGAGATAGCGGCAGAACGCGAGGAGATCAGGATTGAAGGTTTTGCCGCGCTGCCGACGCTCACGCGGGCCAATTCGCTCGGTCAATACCTTTTCGTCAACGACCGGCCGGTTCGCGACAAGCTTTTGATCGGGTCTGTGCGCGCGGCCTATGCCGATTATCTGCCGCGCGACCGTCATCCACTGGTTGCGTTATTCGTGTCGCTGCCGGCGCGCGAGGTCGATGTCAATGTGCATCCGGCCAAAGCCGAGGTGCGCTTTCGCAATGCCGGATTGGTCCGCGCGCTGATCGTGCATGCGCTCAAGACCGCATTGTCGCGTGAGGCTGCCCGCGCGGCGACAACCGGTGGTGCGGCGACCATTGCGGCGTTCCGAAACTCGCCTCGGGCCTTACATACCAGTGCGGGCTGGCAGCGCTCGGCCGTCCGGATGCGCGAGATCGGCGGATCTTTTGCGCCGCTGCGCGGCTTCGCCGAACCGGCGCAATCGGCATTTGAGGTGGGCGTCCCCACAGCGGACTTGCGTGCGGACTTGGGTACGGGGTTCGACAGTAACGCTCCCGATCGTTCATCGCGGCAAGAAACCGGCGGCGGTGAGGGTCTCGATCATCCACTCGGCGCCGCGCGCGCGCAGATTCATGACACTTATATCGTGGCGCAGACCCGTGATGGACTTGTCGTTGTCGACCAGCACGCCGCCCACGAGCGTATCGTCTACGAGCGCCTAAAAGAGGCGATCGCGAAGAATGGCGTGCCCAGACAAATCCTCCTCATTCCGGAAATCGTCGAACTCGATGAGAGCGATGTCGAGCGGCTTGTCGCCCGCGCCGATGAGCTCTCGCGCTATGGCTTGGTCATCGAGACTTTTGGCCCGGGCGCTGTTGCTTTGCGCGAGACCCCGGCGCTGCTCGGCGAAATCGATGGCGCCGGCCTGATCCGCGATCTCGCCGAGCACATCGGTGAATGGGACGAGACGCTGCCGCTCGAACGCCGCCTGATGCAGGTAGCATCCTCGATGGCTTGCCACGGTTCGGTGCGCGCCGGCCGCCGCCTGAAGCCCGAGGAAATGAACGCGCTTCTTCGCGAAATGGAAGGGACGCCCAATTCCGGCCAGTGCAATCACGGCCGGCCGACTTATGTCGAATTAAAACTCACCGATATTGAGCGGCTGTTCGGGCGACGATAAGAAAAGGATTCGAACGCGCCCCATGAAATCAAGCCGCTTATTCTGCGCTGTCACCTTTGTGCTGATGCTCGCGACGCCGGCTCACGCCGAGAACTGGCCGAGCCGCGCCATGTCTTTGATTGTACCATTCGCGGCCGGGGGCGGCGTCGATGTCAGCGCGCGCATTCAGGCGCAGGGCATGAGCGAACGGCTTGGCCAGGCGATCGTCGTCGAAAACGTCGGAGCGGCCGCGGGCATGGCCGGCAGTTTACGTGTCGCCAAGGCGGAGCCGGACGGCTATACGATGCTGATCGGCAATAGCGGCACGCATGCCTATAACCAATCGCTCTACAAGACGCCGCTCTACAACGCCGTCAGCGATTTTACGCCGGTCGGTCTGGCGACTGAATCGCCGCGGATTTTGATTGCACGCAAGGATCTGCCTGCAGCGAATCTGCAGGAATTCACAGCCTATGTGCGGGCCAATCAGAGCCAAGTGCAATTCGGTTCGGCCGGCGTCGGTTCGGGCACGCATCTGCCCTGCGTCCTCCTCAATATGGCGATCGGCGTTACCGTCACGCACGTGCCCTATCGCGGCGAGGGACCGGCGCAGCAGGATTTGATGGCCGGCCGGCTCGATTATATGTGCGCGACCATCCAGACCGGCGCCACGCTTGCCAAAAACGGCACGATAAAACCGATCGCGGTGATGGCGTCGCGGCGGGTGCCGATCATTGCCGATGTGCCGACGACCGGGGAACAAAGCTTGCCTGGCGTGGAGGCGAGCGTGTGGAACGGGTTCTTTCTGCCGCCGGGAGCGCCAGCGGCGGTCGTGCGCAAGCTCAATGCGGCAATGAGTGACACGCTGGACGATCCCACCGTGAGCAAACGGCTGATGGAACTCGGCCTCGAGATCGTTCCGGCGGAGCGCCGCACGCCGGATTATCTCGCCAAGTTCGTGCCCGAGGAGGTCGCGCGCTGGGGCAAAGTCATCCACGCCGCCGGCATCAGCGTGGACTGAAGCGGCACAACACGAACTCGGTGTCGTCATAGGCGCGCCGCTCGAGTTCCGAAAAACCTTGCGGTGGCGCAAAAGCCGCCTTGCCCGTTTCTTCGACCACAATCAAAGCTTCAGGCACTAACCAGCCGCCATCGCGCGCCGAAACGAGCGCCGCGTCGGCAAGCCCTTGCCCGTAGGGTGGATCGACAAATACGAGCGAGAATGGTTCGACCGGATGCGCGGCACCAAGCTTGGTCGCATCGCGGCGAAAGATGCGCGTGACACCGCCCAGCCCCAGCGCGGTGACGTTTTCGCGAAGTAGTGCACGCGCTTGCGCGCCGTCGTCGACAAACAGCGTGAAGCTGGCGCCGCGCGACAGCGCCTCAATGCCGAGCGCGCCGGTCCCTGCGAACAGGTCAAGCACGCGCGCGCCGGTGATCGGGTCATCATAGGCATGGACCAGAATATTGAAGAGCGACTCGCGTAGCCGATCGGCGGTGGGACGGATCGCTGACGATTTTGGGCCGGCCAGCGTGCGCCCGCGCAGCCGTCCGCCGACCACACGCATCAGCGATCGCCTCGCGGCCGACTCGGCCTTCGACCCCACGCGCGATCGGGCGCTCTTTGCCGGCCGCGATAGCCTTTTTTTCGATGAATGCCGTGCTCGTTATGCTGCGTCGCTTGGGTGGGCGGCAGCGCAGGATAGCGCTCGACCGCGACCGGTCGGCCCTTGCGATCGGTCAGAACATCGGCGAGAGCTTGGCCCTCCGGCCGCAGTTCGGTTTTTGCTACGTCACGACGCCCGCCATGAAATCTGCGACGTAGTTTTTTGGTTGGGCGCGCCTCATCGTGCGCGCGCCAGGCATGATTGGACGAGTTGCGTTTTTTGACCTTTCCTTGCGGTTTTTGCGGCGCGGCGCGTGGCGCCTCGTCCTGGCGCGGCCCGCTACGCGGCATGGGATGCGGCGTCGAGAAATCGGCGCCGGAAAGTCCCACGATCTTTTCGCCAAGCTGGTTGCGCAGTACGCGGGTCGGGACTTCTTCGACGGCGCCCTCGGCGAGTTCGCCGAGCTGGAACGGACCGAACGAGACGCGAATAAGCCGCGTCACCGCGAGGTCGAAATGGTCGAGCACGTTGCGCACTTCGCGGTTTTTGCCTTCACGGATGGCCAGCGTGAGCCAGACATTCGTGCCCTGTACGCGATCGAGCACAGCCTCGATTGGGCCGTAATGGATGCCCGCAATCGTCACGCCGTGGCGAACGCTGTCGAGTTTGTCTTGCGTGATCGCGCCATGCGCTCTCACCCGGTATCGGCGCAGCCATCCGGTCGACGGCAATTCCAAAAGCCGCGCCAGCGCGCCGTCATTAGTCAAAAGCAAAAGCCCCTCGGTGTTGAAATCGAGCCGCCCGACGCTGATCAGGCGCGGTAGATCGCGCGGCAAATTTGCAAAGATCGTCGGTCGGCCCTGTGGGTCGGCATGCGTCGTCATCAGCCCGCGCGGCTTGTGATAGAGGAAGAGCCGCGTGCGCTCGCGCGCCGGAAGCGGTTTGCCATCGATTGCAATGCGATCCGAGGCGGTCACATCAAGCGCTGGCGAGGCAATCACCGCGCCATTGACCGCGACGCGGCCGGCGGCGATCCACGCCTCGGCCTCGCGGCGCGAGGCAAGGCCGGCGCGGGCGATCACCTTGGCGATTCGCTCGCCCGTTTTGCCTTGCTCGTTCATTTCACCTTCGACATTCGTCATCGTATCTATGCTCACGGCCTCGCCGCCGAATTCCCGAAACGCTTGTGCCGAGATGGGCCTGTTTATACACCGGTAATACCTGAAGGCGTGGAACGCCGAAACGACCTGGCATAATGAGGCAATGACTTCTTTCATGGAAATGGCGCTGCAGGAAGCGCGCGCCGCTGGCGAACGCGGCGAGGTGCCGGTGGGCTGCGTCCTGGTCCGCGGCGGCGAGGTGATTGCGCGCGCCGGCAACCGCACCATTGCGGATCGCGACCCGACCGCGCATGCCGAAATGATTGCCATCCGCGCGGCCGCACGCGCGTTCGGCTCCGAGCGGCTCGACGACTGCGATCTTTATGTCACGCTCGAACCGTGCGCGATGTGCGCAGCGGCAGTCTCGTTCGCCCGGATCCGTCGCCTCTACTACGGCGCCGCCGATCCCAAAGGCGGAGCGGTCGAGAACGGCGTGAAATTTTTCGCTTCGCCGACCTGCCATCATCGGCCGGAGATTTATGGCGGATTGGCGGAAGCGGCAGCGGGCGATTTACTCACAGAATTTTTCAGGCAGCGGCGCTGAGCAGATCGCCAAGCTTCTCGCGTATTTCGGACTTCACCAGTTCGGCGGAACGGATTATTGCGCTCGCCTGATAGAAGTCGAGAGTGCGAAAGATCGCGACATTGGGCCGAATGACCAGGTCGGGCGCGGCGTGCTTGCGCTTCGCGGCGACGATCGTCGAACCCATGATCAAGAGTGTAGTGAAGACACTCTCCCATGCGCTTGGCAGGTCGCTTCGCTCCTCCGCCGGGACGCCAAATACGTCGACTGCGACGGTGAAGTCGGCACGGCCGGCGAGTTGATCGAACGGCAAAGGATTGGTGGCGCCGCCATCGACCAGTATCCGGTCGTCTAAGATCACCGGCCGGAACAAGCCCGGAAAAGCGATGGACGCGGCAAGCGCCGGCCGCAACGGTCCCGAACAAATCGGCAATTCCTGCCGGCGATGCAGGTCCGTCGTCATCGCGATGAGCGGAATTGCCAGCGCCGCAAAGTCCGCCGGAATGGCCTCGGGCAGAAATTGCGTGCAAAACTTCTCGGCATCCATCTGCGTTGCTTGGCTGACGGCGCCTGAGAGCAAATCAGTCAGTCTTCCAGCGCGTGCCAGCAACAGGCGGCGCATGGTTTCGCGGCGATCATGGGCAAAACGGATGACGTGATGGCGGATATCCTTGCCGCGCATGCCAGCGGCATAAGCGGCGCCGATCAGGGCGCCGAGCGAGGTGCCGGCAATTGCGGTGGGTTTGACGCCCATCTCATCAAACGCCTCGATCACCGCGATATGGGCGAGCCCCCGCGCGCCGCCGCCGCCAAGCGCGAGCGCAAAGCTTTTCATGCCAAATGACTCACAACTTCGCCTCGCGCGCGAATTCGAAAGCTTGCGCCGCAAGCGGCCGCACCAGTTGCGCTTTGCCCGCTGCATAAGCGCTGGTCGCGGTGCCATCGCGCACCCGTCCGGCGATGCCTTGCATGATCGCAGCCAGGCGAAAAAAATTATAGGCGAAATAGACCGGCAAATGCGGCCGCGGGTCGAGACCGGTCCTCGCCAGATAGGCCGCGATATAGTTGTCGCGCGCCGGGATGCCGAGCGCAGCAAGATCGAAGCCGTCCAGCGAACCGGTACCGGCGTCCGAATGCGGCATGTGCCACTGCATCAAATGGTAGGAGAAGTCGGCAAGCGGGTCACCCAGCGTGGACAACTCCCAATCGAGCACCGCGACGATCGTGGGCGCGTCGGGCGCAACGACCATGTTGTCGAGACGATAATCGCCATGCACCACCCGCGTCGGCTGCTTCGGCGGCAAATGTGCGGGGAGCCAGTCGATGAGTCGCTCCATGTCCTCTATCCGCTCGGTCTCGGACGCCCGATACTGCTTCGACCAGCGCACGACCTGCCGCGCCACATAATTCTCGCCGCGGCCGTAATCGCCAAGACCGATTGCCGCGGGGTCGAACGAATGAAGGCGCGCCAGCGTCGCGTTCATGCTGTCGTAAACTTGCGCGCGTTCTGCCGGGTAGGATTCCGGCATGTGCGGCTCCCAAAAAACGCGACCGTCGGCGAATCCCATGACAAAGAATGCAGTGCCGACAATACTTTCGTTCTCGCAATAAAGGAGCGGCTCGGCGACCGGAAAGCCTTCCGCGTGAAGAGCGCTAATCACCCGATATTCGCGATCGACCGCATGCGCGGAGGGCAACAGCTTGCCGGGTGGCTTTCGGCGCAAGACGTAACGTCGTAGCGGCGTTTCGATGAGATAGGTTGGATTGGATTGCCCGCCCTTGAACTGGCTGACGACGATCGGGCCGGCGAAGGCTGGCAGATGTTCGGCCAAATAGCTTTCCAGGCGCGAAGCATCGAATCGCAGCCGTTCGGTCACCTCCCGGGTGCCGGAAAAAGCGCTCTGGCGTTCGCTCGTTGTCATGTCCCGGAATTAAAGAAGTCCAGCAATGCGCGCGCCGTCGCGTCGGGATTTTCTTCGGGCACATAGTGACCGCTCTCGATCGGGCTGCCGCGCAGATCGGACGCCCAATCCCGCCAGCAGGCGAGGGGGTCGATGCCGGCATTCGCGGGCAATCCTTGTGTGCCCCATAAAGCCAGCACCGGGCAGCCGATTTTCTTTGCCGCGGCACGATCGGCCTCGTCGTGCTCGAGATCGGTGGTGCGGCCGGCGCGATAATCCTCGCACATCGCATGGATGCGGGTCGGATCATTATAAGCGGCATGATAATGCGCCAGCGCGCGCGGATCGAAAATTTCGGCGCTCTGTCCTCGGGCGCCTGCCGCCGCGCGCGAATCGAAGAAAAATTTCGGATCGTGGCCAATCAATGTTTCTGGAAACGGCGCCGGCAGCGCCAGAAACGTCCAGTGCCAGGCGCGCGCGGCAAGCCGCGCATCGATGCGATGCCACATGTCCCAAGTCGTGACGATGTCGAGCACCGCAAGCTGCGCAAGACGGCCGGGATGATCGAGCGCGAGGCGGTAGCCGACGCGTCCGCCACGATTGTGACCAGCAAGCCGAAACTGGACAAATCCGAGCGCCTCCATCGCTTCCACCATCGCCTTTGCCATGGCGCGCTTGGTGTAAGGCGCGTGGTCGGCTTGCGCTGGCGGTGCTGCCGACCAGCCATAGCCCGGCAGATCTGCGATCACGAGCGTAAAATGCCGCGCCAGCCCCGGCGTCACCCGGTGCCACATGACGTTGCTCTGCGGATGACCGTGCAGGAGCAGAAGCGGCGGCCCGCCGGTATCGCCTACGCGGGCGAAGATCCGTCCGCCGGAGGTTTCGATCCATCGCGACGCATAGCCCGGAAAGAGATCGGCGAGTTCGGGCATTATGGGCGTCTTTCCCGTTCCACCGCGCGCCAGCCGATGTCGTGGCGATAGAATCCTTCCGGCCAGCGGATACGCGCGATCGCTTCATAGGCGCGCGCTTGCGCCTCGCGCACGGTCTTGCCCGTGGCCGAGACATTGAGCACCCGGCCGCCATTGGCGAGAATACGGCCGCCGTCCGTTTTGGTGCCGGCGTGGAAGATTTCCACCCGTTCGACCGCTGCGGCCTCGTCGAGCCCCTCGATGACCGTGCCGCGCGCGTAATTTCCGGGATAGCCTTTCGCTGCCATAACCACGGTGAGCGCCGGCTCGGCATACCAGCGTAGATCAAAGGATTTCAACACGCCGTCGCGGCTCGCCAACAAAGCCGGCACCAAATCGGACATCAGCCGCAGCATCAGCACTTGCGTTTCCGGGTCGCCGAAGCGGGCATTGTATTCGATGAGCTTCGGGCCTTCCGCCGTGATCATCAAGCCGGCATAGAGTACGCCCTTATACGGCGTCCCCATCGCCTTCATCGCGCGCATGGTTGGCGCGATGATTTCGTTCATGATCCGCCCGCTCATCGCGAGGTCGATATTGCCCGCCGGCGAATAGGCTCCCATTCCTCCGGTATTGGGGCCCTTATCGCCATCGAAGGCGCGCTTATGATCCTGCGCGGTCGCTAGCGGAATCGCCGTCTCGCCGTCGCACAGCGCAAAGAACGAGGCCTCCTCACCGTCAAGAAAGTCTTCGATGACAATCTCGCCGCCGGCTTCGCCCGGGTTGCTTACGAATATGCCGCCGGCAAACATCATATCGACAGCCGCCTCGGCTTCGGCCTGGCTCTGCGCTACGACGACGCCTTTGCCGGCGGCCAATCCGTCAGCTTTCACAACGATCGGCGCGCCGTGCGAATGGATATGGGCCTTGGCGACAGCCGCATCTTTGAAGCGGGCATAGGCTGCGGTTGGGATGCCGTTGGCGCGGCAAAGATCTTTCGTGAAGCCCTTTGAGCCTTCGAGCGCAGCGGCGGCGCGAGTCGGGCCGAATGCTTTAATGCCTGCGCTTTCGAGATCGTCAACAATCCCGGCGCAGAGCGGCGCCTCGGGCCCGACGACGACCAGATCGACCTTGTGCTCGCGGCAAAACGCGACGACCGCCGCATGATCACTCAAATCGAGCGCGACGCACTCGGCCTCTTGCGCAATTCCGGCATTGCCCGGCGCGCAGTAAAGCCGCTCGGTGAGCGGGCTAGCCGCCATTTTCCATGCCAGAGCGTGCTCCCGCCCGCCTGAACCCAATAATAGAATGTTCATCGATCAGGACGCGTTTTCAGACCTCGCGGGACAGACCGGGCGGTACTTGACCGGAGCAGGCTTGACCCGAGCAGGTAATGGATCGCACTAATCGCCATGGAGTTCACCTGTTCGTCAACCTAGCAGCGTCGCCAGCCTAATGAACGAAACCCGCCTGAACCTGCCGGAACTGACCGTCTCCGAACTCTCGACGGCGCTCAAGCGCACCATCGAAGACGCCTATGGCTACCTGCGCGTGCGCGGCGAACTTGGCAAAGTCAGCTATCACGGCAACGGCCATGTCTATTTCGATCTCAAGGACGATCGCGCCTGTATCGCTGGCGTAATTTGGCGCAGCACCGCGCTGCGCATTGCGTTGAAACTGGAAGCGGGACTTGAAGTCGTCGTCACGGGCCGGCTGACGACTTACCCGGGCCGCTCTCAGTATCAGATCATCGTAGACACGCTGGAGCCCGCCGGCATCGGCGCGCTAATGGCGCTTCTTGAAGAGCGCAAGCGAAAGCTCGCCGCCGAAGGACTATTCGATGAGGCGAGGAAACAGCTCCTGCCATTTTTGCCCACCGTGATCGGGGTGGTCACGTCGCCAAGCGGCGCCGTGATCCGCGACATTCTGCATCGGCTGGCCGACCGTTTCCCGCGGCGTGTATTGCTCTGGCCGGTCAAGGTGCAGGGCGAGGGGTCGGCCGCGGAAGTTGCTGCCGCGATCGAGGGCTTTAACGCACTGCCTGAACACGGGAGCTCAATGCTGCCGCCGCGGCCCGACCTGATTATTGTCGCTCGTGGTGGCGGCTCGCTCGAGGATCTTTGGTCGTTCAATGAAGAGATCGTGGTGCGCGCCGCGGCCGCAAGTCTGGTCCCGCTGATTTCCGCAGTCGGCCACGAAACCGATGTCACGCTGATTGATTTTGCCGCTGACCGGCGCGCGCCGACGCCGACGGCGGCCGCGGAAATGGCGGTGCCGGTTCGCAGCGAGCTTCTGCTCGACATCGAATCGCTGTCCCGCCGCGCGCTCGCGTGCTGGCGTCGCAATCAGGAAGCCCGCCGGGCCGAATTGCGGTCGGCGAGCCGCGCGCTTCCCAAGGCCGAGGAACTGTTTGCCTTGCCGCGGCAGCGTCTCGACCATGCCGCGGCGGGCCTCAATCGAGCGCTGCAGAGCAATGCGCACTCGCACCATGTCAGATTCTCGCGGATCGCTGGACGCTTGAGCGATCGGTTACTGCGCGCCAATATCGAACGCCGGCGTGAACGCTACGGCAGCCTGTCGTTGCGGCTGCGCGCCGGCGTTGCCGCCAATCTTGCCGTCCATCGCACGCGCATCGGCCAGGAGCGCGAACGGGTATTCGCTTTCGGTGAACGCGCCAGACGCGCGGTCCGGCATTGCATTGCGGTGCGCGCATCGCGGGCCGGACGCGGCGGCGAACTCCTTGCGGCATTTTCTTATCGCGGCGTACTGGCGCGCGGATTTGCTTTGGTTCGCGATGCCAATAGCCGGCCGTTGCACAGTGCTGCGGCGGTCAGCGTGGGCATGCCGCTTGAGATTGAATTTTCCGATGGCCGCATCGCGGCGCGCGCTGAAAACGGCCCGGTCGAGCGGCCATCCGCTTCACC
>CATPBC010000120.1 GCA_955652195.1 uncultured Xanthobacteraceae bacterium
AGGCCTCCCCCGATCCGGAAACCTTGAATCACAACTCGAGTCGCGCTGGAATCCTTATTGAGTACAGACCCTAGAGCGCGAAGCTCGTACCGCAGCCGCAAGACGCCGTCGCTTTTGGATTATTGACCTTGAACGACGAACCGATGAGATCATCGACGAAATCGATTTCGGAGCCGACCATGTAATTGAGCGAGATCGGGTCGATCAGCACCGTTGCGCCGCTCTTTTCGATGACGATGTCGTCCTCAGTGCGCTCGCGTTCGGTGTCGAATCTATATTGAAAACCCGAGCAGCCGCCGCCTTCGACGCTGACGCGCAACATCGTACCGGCCGGTTCCTGACCCAGGATTTTGCCGATTCGCTGCGCGGCGCGCTCGGTTACCGTGACGTTGACAGTCATTTCATCTCCAAATCGCAATCACCCGATTGCAACCGTGGTAACACGATAGTTAAGTGCGGCGGAACCGAAGGTCAATCGTCGCCTGCAGACAAATGGAATCCAGTATTTCCCGTGCACCGTATGCGTGCGATCCGGAACGCAGCCGCGGCCGACTGCATGCCGAGCCGGCGAGCAAGACCCGTAGCGCCTTTCGCCGCGATTGCGACCGCATCATCCATGCCACTGCCTTCCGCCGACTCAAGCACAAAACCCAGGTTTTCGTTTTTGACGAAGGCGACCATTATCGCACGCGCCTCACCCATACGCTTGAAGTCGCCCAAATTTCCCGCGCGCTGGCGCGACGGCTGCGGCTCGATGAGGATTTGGCCGAGGCGCTGGCGCTCGCTCACGACCTCGGCCACCCGCCGTTTGGCCATGCCGGCGAACGCGCGCTGGATGCTTGCTTGTCGGCGTTCGGCGGTTTCGATCACAATGCGCAAACTTTGCGCGTGGTGACCGCGCTCGAGCGGCGCTACCCGGACTTTAATGGTTTGAACCTCACCTGGGAGACACTCGAAGGCTTGGTCAAGCACAATGGCCCGCTCACCGATCGCGACGGCACGCCACTCGCTCGCTATCGCCAGCATGGCGTTCCAGCGCCAATTGTCGATTACTGCCAATTGCACGACCTCCAACTCTGGAGCTTCGCCAGCGCGGAGGCGCAAGTCGCCGCGGTTGCCGACGACATCGCCTACGACGCGCACGACATCGACGATGGCTTGCGCGCGAAACTGTTTCGACTCGACGACATTGCTGCGGTGCCGTTGCCGGCCGGGATTATCGGCGAGATACGCGCCGCCTATCCGGGCTTGGACGACGTCCGGCTGGTGCATGAACTTATTCGCCAGCTGATCGGCTTGCTGATCGATGATGTCGTGACCGAGAGTGCCGGCCGGCTCGCCAAGCTGGCGCCACGGTCGGCCGACGAGGTGCGCCGCGCCGCTGCGCCGATCGGCAGCTTTTCCCACGATGTAGGAGAGGCGGATCGCGCGATCAAAAGCTTCCTTAAGACGAGCATGTATCGCCACGCCCGAGTCATGAAAGTAATGGACCAAGCCGCAGGCGTAGTGCGTGATCTGTTCGCACGTTACAGCACGCAGCCGCGGGACTTGCCGGCAGAGTGGAGCGAGGGCCTTGCCGGGCTCGACGAGGCGGCACGGGCGCGGCACGTCGCCGATTTTATTGCCGGTATGACGGACCGCTATGCGCTGGCCGAGCATGCGCGGCTCTTTGACTCGACCCCGGAATTGCGTTAGGCGCGCCACGCCGGTTTGACTCAAATGCGCGTACGCAACGAATGCCGCTAGACAACATTTTCGCCGAAATGCTGGAGCGCGTTCGCGCCGCGAACGAAGCTTTGATCGCCGCGGGCGTGTTGCCGTCAGGCATCGATCAATCGCGCGTCACTGTGGAGCCGCCGCGTGATGCCGCTCACGGCGATATGGCAACCAACGCCGCCATGGTGCTGGCAAAGGATGCCAGCCGCAAACCGCGCGATCTCGCCGAAATGATCGCGGAAAGACTCCGCGCCGACACGCTTGTGGACAGAGTCGAGGTGGCTGGCCCCGGATTCATCAATCTCACGCTGCGGCCGGCTGCCTGGATCGACGCATTGCAAGCCGCCCTGAAACTCGGCGGCGATTATGGCAGAAGCGATATCGGCGCCGACATGCCCGTGAACGTTGAATACGTTTCGGCCAATCCGACCGGGCCGATGCATATCGGCCATTGCCGCGGCGCGGTATTCGGCGATGCGCTTGCCAATTTGCTGGTGTTCAGCGGCTTCAAAGTGACGCGCGAATATTACATCAACGACGCCGGCGTGCAGGTCGATCTTCTCGCGCGTTCCGCCTTCCTTCGCTATCGTGAGGCGCTAGGCGAAAACATCGGCGCGATTCCTGAAGGACTTTATCCGGGCGATTATCTCAAGCCGGTCGGCGCTGCGCTTGCGGCCGAATACGGCGATAGTCTCGCCAAGCAATCGGAGGTGAGCTGGCTGCCGCTGGTACGCGACAAAGCGGTCGTGATGATGATGGCCATGATCCGCGCCGATCTCGCGGCGCTGAATGTCAAGCCGGATGTATTTTTTTCTGAGCGCTCGCTGATTTGGGGCGGTGAGGACCAGGTCGGGGCGACAATCGAATCGCTTCGTCAGCGCGGCTATGTCTATGAAGGCCGCCTGCCGCCTCCAAAGGGCGCGCCGGCTGATGATTGGGAAGATCGCGAACAGATGTTGTTTCGTTCGACCGCCTTCGGCGACGACGTCGATCGTCCGCTGAAGAAATCAGACGGCTCCTACACCTACTTCGCTTCCGACATCGCTTATCACCGTTCAAAACTCGAACGGGGGTTTCGCGAGCTGATCGACGTTTGGGGCGCCGACCATGCCGGATATATCAAGCGCATGCAGGCTGCCGTTGCCGCGCTGAGCGATCGAAGCGCCGGACTCGACGTCAAAGTCGTTCAGTTGGTCAAACTGCTGCGCGCCGGTGAACCAGTGAAAATGTCCAAACGGGCAGGAGAGTTCGTCACGCTGCGCGAGGTCGTGGACGAGGTCGGCCGCGATGCTGTGCGCTTTATGATGCTGTTTCGTAAGAACGACGCTGTGCTCGATTTTGATCTTGTAAAAGTGCTTGAGCAATCCCGCGATAACCCGGTCTTCTATGTCCAGTACGGCCATGCGCGCGCGCAATCGGTGTTTCGCAATGCCCGCGCCGCGTTTGCCGATCTTCCTCAAGACATCGCGCAATTGACTGGGGCAGCCGATCTTGCCCGGCTCAGCGATCCGGCGGAACTCGCTTTGATGCGCCAGATTGCCCTTTACCCGCGTGTCGTCGCCAGCGCTGCGGCGGCGCACGAGCCGCATCGAATTGCCTTTTATCTGTTCGACTTAGCGAGTGAATTTCATGCACTTTGGACGCTCGGCAACGCATCGCCACATTTACGCTTCATTATCCAGAATGATCGACAACTGACCGAGGCCCGGCTTGTGCTTGTTCAAGGGGTTGCCACTGTCCTCGCATCGGGCTTGGCATTGCTGGGGGTCGAGGCGCCAAACGAGATGCGATAGTTGTTTCGCTCCGCTGGTTGGCGCTGCCGATCGAAAGTCGCAAGCGGCTGATACGGGTCGAGGGTTTCGAGGCTTTTGTACCGCGTGAACGCCTGATACGGGGCGAACCTTATGGCTGAAAGCGATCATCGTTCGTACCGCGACTTGGCTGCCGGACTTAAGCCGGAAACGCCATCGCGCGCTCATGCCGACGACCCGCTTGCCGAACTGGCGCGGCTTATTGGCCAAAGCGTGCCGATGCAAAGTCTGCCGATGAACGAGTCGGCCCGAGACGCTAGGCCCGCGACGCCGGCGCCCAGGAGATGGCCGCGCGAATTCGATGAGGCCGCGCAGACTAGCTCCGCCGCGGGCGACGCTGTTCGGGAAGCAACGCCCGATCAAGCGAGTGACCAGGACGAATTTGAGCCGCGCTACGACCCACGGAACGATGACCGTTATGAGCCATCGCTCCGCGCCAATCCTTCATATCATTCTCGCTCCTCTCGGTATGACGATACGTCTCCGCCGAGTACAACGGCTGATGACTTACGCGGCGCTCTTGGCGATGACATTGAAACCGGCGGGCATCCCGATGGCGCGGATGTGGAAGCTTCGTCACACGGCCACGACAGCCGCTACGACGAATATGAAAATGAAGCACATGATCATTCGGACGATCATGCGTACGGCGAGGAGTACGACGAGTATCCAAATACCCGCCGGCGGGCCGGCTTCATTTTTGTAGCAGCAGTATTCGGCTTGGCGGTGCTCGGCACTGCTGGCGCATTCGCCTATCGCACGATGTTTGGCGGGCCGATGCTGCCGTCGCTACCGCCGATCAT
>CATPBC010000121.1 GCA_955652195.1 uncultured Xanthobacteraceae bacterium
ATGCAGGTCTGCCGGCCCCGGAAGGGACGGCCACATTGCCAATCCGAAGTGAGTATCGGTCGGCGCAGGTTGAGGATTATGCAGAAGATAAGGTCGGCTCGCCGGGAAACTCAGCCGGCGAGCTTGAAACGCCCGGCTTTCGGCTCGAAGCGTGAGCGGAAAATTTCCGCATCGAGCGGATCCTCGAAACAGTAGCGGACAAAGGCTGCATAATCGTCTTCGACATACATGTCGAACTTGCCGGCATAGCGGAGAAGAAAGTTCAAAATCTCGCTGTCGTCGGCGAGCTGACGGCGCGGCAGCACGACCTGGTACGGGCATTCTTCATCGAGCTGGCGCAGCCAGGCGGTTCGTTTGTCGGGATCCATCGCTTTTACTCGCGTGACCGAACCAAGAATTGTTCACTATTCGTTCTCACAAGTCAATAGGAAATTTCAACAGAAAATTTGCCCGTATTACTCGACATCGAGCGGCTCGCTCCCGGTCGGTTTGCCCGCCGCGTCCAAGGTGATCTTCTCCACGCGCGCTTCGGCCTGCCGCAGCAAATCCTCGCATCGCCGCTTGAGCGCTTCGCCGCGCTCGTAAATGGCGACCGATTCTTCGAGCGGCACCTTGCCCTCTTCGAGCCGTTTGACGATCGATTCGAGTTCCTCGATCGCCCGCTCGAACGGCATTTGTCCGATATCGCTGTTGTCTTTCTGCGCCATCGCCCGATGGTAGACCGGATTGCGGCAAGCGCAATCCGGTCGCACAGCTTTTTCCGCTATGCGTGCATCAGCGTGGCGACATGGGCGGCAACTGAATTACCGAGTGCCTGCAGATCGTAACCGCCCTCGAGCAACGAGACGATCCGGCCGCCGGCGAAACGGTCGGCGATGTCCATGATCTTTTGCGTCGCCCAGACGAAATCCGCCTCCGCAAGATTGATGTTGGCGAGCGGGTCGCGCATGTGGGCGTCGAATCCGGCCGAGATGATGATGAGCTCGGGCTTAAATTCGGCAAGCCGCGGTAGAATTCGGCTTTCGAGCGCGGCGCGAAATGCCTCCGCACCATCGCCCGGGCGCAGCGGGGCATTCACGACCGTATTATGCTCGCCCGTCTCGCCGACCGCCCCGGTGCCCGGGAATAGCGGCATCTGATGCGTGGAACAATACATCACCGTTTTATCCGACCAGAAAATTTCCTGCGAGCCGTTACCGTGATGCACGTCGAAATCGACGATCGCCGCGTTGGCGATCCCGTAATGACGTTGCGCGTAGCGGGCGGCGATCGCGGCATTGTCGAACAGGCAAAAACCCATTGGACGCGCGGTTTCGGCATGATGGCCCGGCGGCCGTGTGGCAATAAAGGCGTTGGCAGCTTTCTTCGTGAGGACTTCGTCGACAGCGTGGATCGCCCCGCCGGCCGCGCGTAAGGCAGCCTCGAAAGTGCCTGGCGACATTGCAGTGTCCGCGTCGAGATGGATGAGCCCTTCCTTGGGCCCTGCTTCGCGGACTGCTGTGATGTAATCCATCGGATGGCAGAGTGCGATGGCCTCGATTGGCGCTATTGGCGCCTGGACGCGCGCCAGCGTCTGAAATTTCTCCGCTTCGAGCGCACGTTCGATGGCGCGCAGCCGGTCCGGCCGTTCCGGATGGCCGAGCGGCGTGAGATGTTCGAGACAGGCGGGATGCGTGATGAGAAGAGTGGACATCTGGCAAATCTAGGAAGTGGAAGGCTTCGGCGAAACCGTATGGAGCTTTTTCGGCCCGGCTCGGAGGCACTCTATGGCAATGCGAGCGCGGCGTCCGCCTCGATCACGCCGGACGCGCCTTCCACAACGGTCCGTTCGAGTGCGGCGGCGCCCACGGCAATATTTTCGGCAAAGAACCGCGTTGTTGCGAGCCGCGCGCTGGCGTCCTCCCCGAGCCGCAGCGCTGCCAGTGCCTGCTTCGCCAAAAGGCAGCCGCCGGTGGCGAACCCGAATAACCGCAAATAGGGGCTAGCGCCGGCGAGCACTGCTTCCGGCTCTTTGGCGAGCCGGGCAATCAGCCAATTGGTGGTGCGCGCCAAGCTCTCGACTGCGTCGCCGAGCCGCACCGCCGTCCAGCCGAAGCCGGGATCGTTGCTGGCATCCAGCGCGCCGACCACGCCACGCAGATCCTCCATATGGGAGTTCACCGCGGCGCCGTCGCCAAGCGGCAATTTACGGGTGACAAGGTCGATTGCCTGGATGCCGTTGGTGCCCTCATAGATGGCCGCGATGCGTGCGTCGCGAAATAGCTGGGCGGCGCCAGTTTCCTCGATATAGCCCATGCCGCCATGCACTTGAATGCCAAGAGAAGCGACCTCATTGCCGATATCAGTAGAGAACGCTTTGGCCACCGGCGTGAGCAGCGAAGCCTGCGCATAGGCTTGCTGTCGCACTACCTCGTCGCTTTCGCGTTCGCTGCGATCGATCGCTAGGGCGGTCGCGTAGCAGATGGCGCGCGCAGCCTGAGTGGCGGCGCGCATCGTCAGCAGCATGCGTCGTACATCTGGATGCGCGATAATCGGCGCCGACTTCGAGGGGTCCATGCCGGACGTGCGGCCTTGGCGGCGTTCGCGCGCGTAAGCAAGCGCCTGCTGCGTTGCACATTCGGCGATGCCGACGCCTTGAAGACCGACAGCAAGCCGGGCGCGATTCATCATCGTGAACATGCAGGTCATGCCGGCGTTCTCTTCGCCGATGAGAAACGCGGTCGCGCCGCCACCATCGCCGAAGATCATTGTGCAGGTCGGCGAGCCATGGATGCCCAATTTGTGCTCGATCGAGTGTGCGCGCACATCATTACGCGGGCCAAGCGATCCGTCTGCGTTGACCAGAAACTTCGGCACGAGGAACAGCGAAATGCCGCGCGTACCGGGCGGCGCATCGGGCAGCCGCGCGAGCACAAAATGAATGATGTTCTCGGTGAAATCGTGCTCGCCGAAGGTGATGAAGATCTTCTGGCCCTTGATGCGATAGGAACCGTCGCCGGCACGGTCGGCGCGCGTGCGCAGCGCACCAACATCCGAGCCGGCCTGCGGCTCAGTCAGCTGCATCGTGCCCATCCATTCGCCGGAAACGAGTTTTTCCAGGTAAATGCGTTTGAGCGAGTCGCTGCCATGGGCATTGAGCGCGTCGATGGCGGCCATCGTAAGCATCGGCCCGTTGGCGAAGCCGACCGAGGCCGCATGCCACATTTCCGTGCAAGCGGCATTGACGATTTGCGGCAAGCCCTGGCCGCCCCATTCGAGCGGCGCGGTGACCGCATTCCAGCCGGCCAGACGCCAGCCGCGGTAAGCCTCCTTCCAGCCGGGGGCGGTGGTGACCACGCCGTCTTTGAAGGGCGTACCGTAAGTGTCGCCGATGCGATTAAGGGGAGCGATGACTTCTGCGGCAAAGCGGCCGGCTTCCGCTACGATCGCCTCAATATCCTCGACCCCGAGCTCACCGAACAAGCCTTGCTCGATCGCCGGCAATAGCGGAGCTGCATATTTGAGTGCCGAACCAATGTCGGCAAGCGGGGCGCGGTAAGTCACCTTCGTACTCCAACGGAAACATTGGCCGGCGCTGGGACGTCATCCGGCACAAAGAAATCGGGCGCCAATTGTTGGGTCGGGTCGACCGCATAATGGTCGAAATCTCGGACGCCGTTTTCAGCCAAAAAGCTATCGTCGATCAGGAAACGGCCGGTAAACTCGCGCGCAGGCTTTGAGAATATCGCATAAGCCGCATCAGCCATAATTTCAGGTTTGCGTGCACGCTGGATCATGGTCTCGCCGCCGAGCAGATTCTGCACAGCGGCGGTAGCAATCACGGTCCGTGGCCACAATGCGTTCACCGCGATTCCTTTGGGTCGAAGCTCCCCCGCCAGTCCGAGCACCACCAGGCTCATGCCGAATTTGGCCATCGAGTAGGCTGTGTGCGGTGCGAACCACTTTTCTTTCATGTCGAGCGGGGGCGAGATCATGAGAATATGTGGGTTGGCCGCCTTTTCCAAATAGCCGATGGCCCACTTCGACACGACGAAGGTGCCGCGGGCGTTGATCTGGTGCATCAGATCGAAGCGCTTCATCTCCGTGGCGACAACGGATGTCACGGCAATTGCGCTAGCATTATTGACCACGATATCGATGCCGCCGAACCGCGCCGCGGTCTGTGACAACGCGTCCTTGACCATCGCTTCGTCACGCACGTCGACGACTAAGGGGAGGGCCTTGCCGCCGGCGCGTTCGATCTCTTCAGCTGCGGTATAGATGGTGCCGGCGAGCTTCGGATGCGGCTTTTCGGTCTTCGCGGCGATTGCGATGTTGGCGCCATCTCGTGCCGCGCGCAGCGCGATCGCAAGTCCAATGCCGCGCGACGCACCCGTGATGAACAGTGTTTTTCCAGCCAGCGACAAAGCCATCTCACTTCTTGCGCGCCAGGAAAGCGGCGAACGCGGCGCGCGCCTCTTCGGACTGCAGCCGTTCCCTGAAGTACATGGCTTCGGTATCGACTCGCCTGATTAGATCGTCAAGGTTGCCGCGCAACAGCTTGCGCGCCAGCGCTACCGCGCCGGTTGGTAACGCGGCGATCTCGCGAGCGGCCTGCAAAGCAGTCGTCTCCAAGGCGGCTGGATCAACCACGGCATTGACCAGTCCAGACGCTTTAGCGTCCTCTGCGGACATCGAGCGGCCCATGACGAGAAGGGCGAAGGCCCGCGCATATCCCAAACGCATCGGTCCGAGCAGGCTCGACGCCGCTTCCGGAATAAGACCAAGCTTGGTGAATGGGGTTGCGAATATCGCGCCGCTCGCAGCTACCACATAATCACAGTGCAGCAACATAGTGGTGCCAATGCCGATAGCGAGGCCGTCAACCGCCGCCACGAGCGGCTTTGGATTGCGTACCAAGGCGTGGAGGAAATCGACCGTGATCGGTTTTAATCCACCTTCGGCCCGTTTCTGAAAATCGGAAATATCACTGCCGGCGCAGAAAGCGCCGGGGCTGCCGGCGAATATGACGCAGCGAATCGTATCGCTACCCTCGGCCTCGCGCAGCGCGCGGGTCATTTCGGCATACATCGGTTGCGTCAGCGCGTTCTTCTTTTCCGGACGATTCATTCGCACGATGCGAACACCGTCATCGTCCGTCACCACAACCTGGTCGGGCATGTTCCCTCGACTGTCTGGTTCGGTCGCGCCGCGGTGAGGCTAATCTCGCTGACGGCGCCCTCAAAGCTGATTATAGTAAAGGTTACGAGTACGTGGCAGTGCGCGGACACTGTGCAAAGGCATGTCGAATTGATCCGTCGAATTGATCTGCCGAATTGGCATTTCCCGCCGCAATCATTGATTGGAAGGAAACCGCCGATTATGTTGCGCCGGCGCCTGACGGCGCGACGAGCCGGCGCGATGCCGGCCCCAATGGGGCGTAGCCAAGTGGTAAGGCAGCGGATTTTGATTCCGCCATTCGGAGGTTCGAATCCTCCCGCCCCAGCCAAGTTAGTGTTTTGATTTAGTTCGAGTTATTTCTGGTGCTCATGAACCGTAAAGTGCGCGTCGTGGTGGCTCTGGCACTACTGTGTACGGGAGTCGCCCCCGTCTCGGAGGCCGCCTACGCTCAACAAGTTGACTTCGGCAAAATCGACAAATTCGAGTCCCTGGCGACAGGCACCCTGCATGTGGGGGCGCCGCCCAAAACCCTTGTCGATGATGGCGAGCGACACGTCGTCATACTCACGATCTGGGACGCCGATGCCGAAACCAAAGTTTATTGGCGATCGCTCGACGGAAACGCGCCCAAAACGACGATCATACCCGGGAAAGGCATCCAGACGTTTCAAACGGCCGGGGAGTTCAGGCTTGAGGCTATCGGCGAACCAAATCGGGAAGTCGAATACGGATACGTTTTGCTTGGCCTTAGGAAATAAAAGGGTCGAGGCTCTGACCCTCTAACACCTATCCTTGGAATCACGCTCTGACTGATGTCCGGTTTGCAGCGCATTACGGACTCAACTCGGACATCGCGCGAAGTCCGAAAAGGGCCATAAGGCGACATATGCAGTGCAGCAAATCATCTCATCGTGGTCCACCCCTCAGGACCCATTATTCCTTTTGGACTTGAACGGCCGCGCCGTGGTTATCGGGCGTGCCGGGAAGGATCACCAGGTAGCGACGCGGGATCTTGTCCTCGCCGCGCACCACTTGGCGGACCGGTCCGATTGCATTGACGATGGCCGCGCCGGCGGGGTTTGTCATGAAGCCCTGCAGGGGTTCTAGACCGCCAGTGCCCGATGGCTCACTCGCAAGCGCAAGCAGATATGGTTTTCCTGGCTCGAGCCCGGTGACCGCAGCCTCTAACACTTGCACCAACCCCTGGTCAGAGAGCGAAACGCTAGTGGGCGCTTTTGCCTCCTTCTTCGCGCCGGGCGGCGCAAGCCACAGCTCCGCTGATTGCCCGGCGATGCCGAGTGGCTGTAAGTTGTTGGTTCCCAGACCTTCGGGAACGGCATTGGGTACGTAGACGAGGGCCTGCGGGGCTTGGCCGATCGGACTAGTCGCGATCACTTCGTTCTTCAGCGTATCAATTGCGGCTACTTTGTCCTCGTTCTCAAGACCGACATAGACCCGCGTGCCGTCCCCGGATGGCCAGATGCCGTGCGGTAACTTGCCCACTGGAATGGTAGTGACCTGCTCGAAATTGTCAGTGCGAAACACTTTAATTTCGTTGAGCCCGCCGATCGTGACATAGGCAAACATGCCGTTGGCATTGCGCACAATATTGACGTGGTTAGTGATCGGACCGGTGTCGAGAGTCTTCAAGAGCGCGAACGGCGGTTGCCCGTCGAACACTTGGGTCTTGCCGGTGTCTTTTAAGGTAAACCAGACCTGCTTGCTGTCAGGCGTTGCGGCAATGTTAGGACAGAACGGGCTAGTCTGCGGAACCTTGCCGACAATTCTGTGATCGGCGACGGTTATAACTTCGGTCTCTGGTGTAAACGAGGAACAGACATAGCCATATTTGCCGTCGGGCGAGAAAATCGTCATACCCGGACCGTTGGGAACGGTGATCCGCGTCATCTCCTCGTAGGTCGTGCCATCGAGCACGGAGACGTAGTTCTCGCCGCGGACGACCACCCAAACCTCACGGCCATCCATCGTATAGAACGCCTCGTGCGGAGAGCGCCCGACATAAGTTACGTGCTTCACACTGTTGGTCGCAGTATCGATGAAGTTCACCGCATTCGAACCAATCGCGACAACGGCGAGGGTGCGATGATCGGGCGAAAACCCCATGCCGTGCACCAACAACTGACCCTTGTAGAGCGGACTGAGATTGGCCGGCAGTGGATCGCCAAGATGGATCGTGCCAAGCAGCTTGTTGTCGACAGGATCGGTGACCGAGACAGTGTTCGAGTACTGTTCGGCGGAGTAGACGCGATCTTGATGGCTGATGGGAATATCGGGATCGGAAGCGGCCGCCGGAGCCTGTCCGGCGGCGGCATAGCGTGCACCGACGAGAGCTGTTGCGAGCATTGCAACAGCCAGTATTAAACTCCGTTGCATGTTACGGCTCCTTTATCAGATGTGACGCATTACTGGATTTCGAATCGTTCATTGCCGCGGCCGGGATCTGGATCGGGCGATTGTAGGGAAGGCGGCAGGGGTTGGCCGAGCGCCAACCGCATTGCAGTGATCTCTTGCAGCTGGGTGACGATGATTTCCTGGGCCATGCGTCGGAGCGGCTCATCGTGTCCGTAACGCAGTTCGGCCTGCGCCATCTCGATTGCGCCATGGTGATGCGGCACCATCATTGCGACGAAGTCAGTATCGACATCGCCTGACGGCCTGATACCCATGTCGATCATCATCTTTGTCATCGCGCTGACATTCTCGGCTAGGTACGGAGCCTCCGCGGCAGGTGCGGAGCCAAACGACTTCGCGCAGATTGCTGAGATGTAGTCAGCGAGCGATTGCGAGCTGGCTGAGTGGACCGTCAGATAGGTTGCAGTGGCAACCGCTCCAAGTGCAATCGCTGTCACATGCGAAGCGATAGAGCGGCGAAAGTACGACGACATCGCAACGCCTCCATCTGATAGAAACCCTCTCATTTGTGGCATCCAGAGGCAGAGCTATTTTACCC
>CATPBC010000122.1 GCA_955652195.1 uncultured Xanthobacteraceae bacterium
AAATAGCGCAGCGGATCGACGCCGTAGGCGTCGGCCAGGGCGAAAGGATCAATGACATTGCCGACCGACTTCGACATTTTCTCGCCGCGGTTGAACAGAAAGCCGTGCGAGAAGACGCGGCGCGGCACTGCAATGCCCGCCGACATCAAAAAAGCCGGCCAGTACACCGCGTGAAAGCGTACGATGTCCTTGCCGATCACATGCAAATCCGCCGGCCAATATTTCTTGAACTTTTCACTTTCGGTATCTGGAAAGCCTACCGCGGTGATGTAATTGGTCAGGGCGTCAACCCAGACATACATGATGTGCTTGGAGTTGCTGGGAACCTTTATTCCCCAATCGAATGTAGTGCGTGACAGCGAAAGATCCTGCAGCCCGCCGCGGACGAAGCTTGTGACTTCGTTCAGCCGCTCTTTCGGCAACACAAAATCCGGGACACGCTGGTAGAGGTCGAGCAGCTTAGGCGCGTATTTGGACAACCTAAAGAAATAGCTCTCCTCCTCGACCCATTCGACCGGTGTACCGTTGGGGCCGAGTCGCTGGCCTTTGTCGTCGAGCCGGGTTTCTTTCTCGTCGTAATAGGCCTCGTCTCGCACCGAATACCAGCCGGAATATTTGTCGAGATAAATGTCGCCGGCGGCCTCCATGCGCTCCCAAATGGCCTCCGAGGAGCGGTAATGACGTGCCTCGGTGGTGCGGATGAAGTCGTCGTTTGAGCAATTGAACTTCTTCACCATGGCCTGAAAGCGCGGCACGTTGCGCTCGACCAATTGGCGCGGCGTCACGTTTTCTTTGGCCGCGGTCTGTAGCATTTTGATGCCGTGTTCGTCGGTGCCGGTCAGAAAGAATACGTCGCGGCCGTCGAGCCGCATGAAGCGCGCAATAGCGTCGGTGGCGATCGCCTCATAGGCGTGGCCGATATGCGGCGCGCCGTTCGGATAGGCAATTGCGGTGGTGATATAATAGGGCGTGCCGGCCGGTCGCTCAGTCATGAGGGTTGGTATCAACCGTGCGTGGCCTCGGCAAGCAGGCCAAAAACGCTGAAAACCAGTGGCTTGCGCTCAAGATTGTACATTTCGGCATCGCGCGCCGCGGCATTGATCCGCTCCGAAACCTCGGCCAAGCGCACAAGCCGCGTGAGCTCACCGCGGCCGCCGTCGAGCCGCCGCGCCAGCCAGGCATTAATGGTATCGAGAAATGCCGTAAGCGGCTGCGGGTCGGTTCCGGCCAGCGCATCGCCGAGCGCGTGCAGTCCGGCGACATCGAGCGCCGGCAGCGCCGCGAGCAGATCGAGCGCCTGCTGGCGGAGCGCCAAGGCGCCGTCATCGAGCAAAGCAAGCGCGCGGGCAACAGAACCGTCGGATGCGGCAGCGGCGGCTGCGATGCTCGGGTCATCAGGCTCCGATTGCAATGCTGCAGCCGCGGCGGCCGCGACGTCACGCTCAGCAAGCGGGCGAAGCGTAACGATCCGGCAGCGCGATCGCAGCGTCGGCGCCACCCGTGCAGCCGAGTGAGCGACGAGCAAGAGCAGCGCGCGTTTGGGAGGTTCCTCAAGCACCTTCAACAGCGCATTGGCCCCGAAGCGGTTGAGATCATCGACGGCGTCAACAATCGCAATCCGCCAGCCCCCCTCGCCTGCCGTCGAGCCGAAAAACGGGACTGTGCGGCGGATGTCCTCGACCGCGATTTGGTTACGCAGCACGCCCCTCTCGTTGACGGTCCGTTCGATCACGAGAAGATCAGGCTGGGCCTGCGCGGCGATCCGTCGGGCCACCGGATTTGCTGGCTCGACCTGAAGCGATGCCGCAGTTTGCACATGCTGCGCGACCGGGTCGGGGTGAGCGAGAACAAAGCGTGCCAGCCGGTAAGCGAGCGTCGCCTTGCCAATGCCCTTCGGCCCGGCGATGAGGATGCCGTGCGGCATGCGCCCGGAGCGGTACGCGGTAAGCAGCGCCGCCTCAGCGCCGGCGTGGCCGAACAATACCGCCGTCGCGCGCGGATGCGGCGCCTCGTCAATATCGTCGTCGTCCTGTCGGGCCATCGAGCAAATCCGCGCAGCTAGAACGGGAGGAGATTTCGTCGAATTGTTATCCCGTTCTAGTTTTTTGTTTGAGCATGATCTTGTCCGACCTGCCTTCGCCCGCCGAAGCATCAAACAACACCACAAACCGATGCCATGGCTTCGCGCAGGCGGGCAACCGGTTCTCACTTTTCGGGATCATGCTTTAAGCTTTCGCGGCCGCGGCTTCGTCAATGCTGCGGACCGCCGAGGGATCGAGCCGCGACTGCACCGCGTACCAAACCGATTTGGCGACGGCTTCCTTGGAAGCGCTGGCGTCGACCACCGCGCAGCGATCGGGCTCGCTCGCCGCAATCGCGAGATAAGCTTCACGCAGCTTTTCGTGGAATTCGGCGCCCTCCCCTTCAAACCGGTCCGCCTGAACATTGCCGCGGCGCAGCTTTGCCCGCTCGAGGCCAAGCTGAACTGGCAGGTCGAGGATCACCGTGAGATCGGGGGTAAGACTGCCGACTGAGACCCGTTCAAGCACGTTGATGAGTCTTTGATCGACATGGCCGAGGATACCCTGATAGACGCGGGTTGAATCCGCAAACCGGTCGCAAACAACCCATTTACCCGATCGGAGCGCCGGCAGAATCGTGCACTGCACGTGGTCATCGCGCGCGGCCGCAAACAGCATGGCTTCGACGTCCGCGCCGAGCGGCTTTGCGGCGCCGGTCAAAAGCACATGGCGAATTATTTCGGCACCCGGCGAGCCGCCGGGTTCGCGCGTCAGTTGGACGGCAAGACCAAGCGATTCCAGGCGTAGCGCCAGCATGGCGGCCTGAGTGGATTTGCCGGTTCCTTCGCCGCCTTCAAAGGTGATGAATTTGCCTTGCATTTTGGAAGGGTGGCCCGTGTCACGCGAGCGCGTTGATCCGTATTCAATATCAGTAATTTACGGCCATGTTCTTCAGTAAAAGACGAAAAGGGATGGCTCCTTTGGCAGCAATATACGCGTCCGTGCTCAAACGCGCACTGCCGGGTGCTGGGGTTCAGAGCTTTTTCACGCCGGCGCGCAACAGCCCGATCATCAATTCGGTGGCGCCATCCATCGCCCGTTGCGACATGTTCCCTGGTCCGACATCGTCCGCGGCCTGAAGCGGCACTTCGAGAGCTAGGTTATCGCCCCGCCAGACTCTGAGTTTGCCGATCGGTTGGCCCTTCGCGATCGGCGCCGGTACCGGACCGGTATAGACGATCCGCGCCAGCAAGCGTTGGCTGTTATTGCGCGGCACCATCACCCGCACGATGCCAGTGGCGACCAGCGGCACATAGCTTCTGTCGCCACCGAAGACCTTGGCGTCGCCCACCGTCTGCCCTTCGGCAAACAAGACCCGTGCTTGAAAGTCGTGAAAGCCAAACTCCAAGAGCTTCTTTGCTTCGTCGGCGCGCTCCTTCTCTGATTTTGTGCCGGTGACAACCACAATCACCCGCAAATTGTCCTGCTGTGCCGAACCCACCAAATTGAAGCCGGCCTCCGTTGTTTCACCGGTTTTAAGCCCGTCGGCGCCGATACCCATGCCGAGAAGCGGATTCCGATTTTGCTGGTGAATATTATTCCAGGCGAAGTCGCGCTGGCTAAAATAGGGATAGAAGTCGGGATAGGCCTGGATGATGTGCCGCGCCAGCTCCGCCATCTCCCGCGCAGTCACACGTAAATTGGGATCGGAATAGCCGGTCGAATTTGTGAAGGTGGAATGTTCGAGGCCAATTTCGCGGGCCCGTTGGGTGAGCATTCGGCCAAAGCTTGCTTCATTTCCGGCAAGCGCCTCAGCCACCGCGATGCAGGCGTCGTTGGCTGAATCGACGATGATGCCTTGAATCAGATCAGAGACTTTTACCCGGCTGTGAATAGCCGCGAACATGGTGGAGCCGTGCGATGGTGCTCCCCCCTTTCGCCAGGCATTCTCGCTGATCATGTATTCGTCATCGAGTTTGACCCGGCCCTGCTTGATCTCGTTGAACAGGAATTCAAGGGTCATCAGCTTGGCTAGGCTCGCCGGCGCGACCAACTGATCACCGCTCTTGTCGTACAAAATGCTGTCGCTGTCGGCGTCGAGGAGGATGGCCGCGGGCGCGCTGACCTGGAACCCATCTTCTTTCTTGGTCGAACCAGGCGGCGCGGCGATAGCTGCCGCCATTACCGCGAGCAACAGCCCCGCTGCGCCAGCGGCAATGAGCGCTTGAATCCTAAGGCAAACCCGCCTTGCCCGCTTCGTTCCGCGCCAAATCTCCGGCACCTAAACCTCCAATTCCCAATTTCATTCTCGCGCAAAGATCGGACACAAAACAGGCCTTTGTCCCCGCGACGAATCCGCCGCCGGCTTTTTCGACACGCGATGAAATCTAGGTCAGTAAAGGCCGCGCCCGGTAAGGAATTCTCCGGAATCGCTTTCGCCCGATAAGTTTGCCGCTGCATAGGTCAGCGTGGCATTCCGCGGCAATGAGGCGGTCGTTGCAGTGCTGGCGAGCCGCGTTCGGGGTGGCGGCGTGGTCATTGAAATGGGCACGATCCTGGTGGCGGCGAGTTTGACAGCGCCCGGTGCCGGTGCCGGTTCGTCCTGGCGCAGCGTCGCTTCCAGCACCCGGTCGTCCGAGCCTTCCACCGGGGCGGCCGCGACATACTCGACGCGCACCCAGGCGGTCCCGCTCACTGTAAAGCCCAACAGGTGGGCGGCGCGCCTGGAAACGTCGATGATGCGATTGCCGGCATAAGGCCCGCGATCGTTGACGCGAACGATCAGCGAGCGACCGTTGCTCAAGTTGGACACTCGCACATAGCTCGGCAACGGCAGGGTCGGATGCGCGGCGGTGATGGCGTCGGCGTCGAAGATTTCGCCGTTCGCGGTCGCGCGGCCATGAAAATCGGAGCCGTACCAGGAGGCAACGCCGTCGGCGCGATAATGCGGGTTGTCCTGCGGGACATAGACGCGGCCGGCCACGACGTAGGGCGAACCGACCCGGTAGACGCCACCGCCTTTTGGCACCGGCGCTCCGGGTTGGACCAGACGGGCGCTCGGCTCCACGCCGTAACGCGGATCGATATGGCTGTTATTGGCGCAATTAGCCAAGAAAATGCAGAGCAGCGCGCAGCCCGCAGGCAACGCGAACCGTCTTAGCGCCGAGCTTGCCCGACCCCGCATCGTCCCCCATCCCACCAAGGGAACTATCGAATTTGAGCATGGTCAGAATGTGGCGAAATTGGGCAAGGTGAACCCGATAGTGAACGGACCATTTCACGCGATGCCATTCCGCCCAAGCCCCGCGTTGCGCTTTGATCGCATTGGCGGCACACATGAGCGCGCCACGCGGGGCAAGCAGGGCGTTACTGGCAAAATTGCTTAATTTTGCCGATATAGCCTGGACGCTCGATACGCGCTCGGGACGGCGCTGACAGATACCCCGGAAGGGTGGCCGAGTGGTTTAAGGCACCGGTCTTGAAAACCGGCAGGGGGCTCTGCTCCCTCGTGAGTTCGAATCTCACCCCTTCCGCCATTTCTTGCCTCCGCGCCCATTGCCTTCATTCGCCATCGTCCTCTAGATCA
>CATPBC010000123.1 GCA_955652195.1 uncultured Xanthobacteraceae bacterium
CCGGACATGGTGCTCGCCTATGTTGCAGCCAATACGACGCGGCTGCGGCTTGCGCCGGCGGTCAACGTATTGCCATTGCACCATCCGATCCGCGTTGCCGAGCAATGGGCGACGCTCGATCTGCTCTCTGGCGGCCGCGTCGATTTTGCCGCCGGCCGCGGTTATGACAAACGCGAATATCTGCCGTTCCACGTTTCCTTCGAGGACAACCAGGGAATTTTCGAAGAGGGCCTGGAACTGGTGCGCGAGCTTTGGCAGGCGGAAGGGCGCATCTCGCATCACGGCAAATATTATTCGTTCGACGATGTGCGGATCACGCCAAAGCCGATCCAGCGTCCGCTGCCGACCTATGTCGGTTCGTTTTCCAAGCCGTCGATTGAACTCGCGGCGCGATTGGGCTGCGGATTGATCGTGGCGCCGTTCGCCGCGGCGATGAGCTTCGGCGGATTGAAGCAGGTCGCCGATCTCTATCATGAGAGCTGCGCCAAATACGGCAAGAAGCCCGGCCGGCTGATGTGCAGCTATTTCACGCACTTCGCCGACAACAAGGCGCAGGAAGACGCCGCCCGCGCCCGCCAGATCCGCTACTACAAAGAATGCGTGATCCCGGCCTTCCCCAGCGATCCGAAGACGGCGCCGCCGAGCTATCGCTACTTCATCGACATGGTTGAGCGCCTGCACAAGGTGAAGCCGGAAGATCTGACGGAGAATTCCGTGCTGCTCGGTTCCGCGGCGCGTATCACCGAAACCTTGAAGAAGGTCGAAGTGGCGGGATTTGCCGAAGTGATCCTGTACATCAATGTGGGAATAAAGCCGCACAACCAGGTCAAGGACGAGATGGCGCGATTTATGGCGGAGGTGGCGCCGTCATTTGCCGCCGATCGCAAGATTGCGGCAGCGTAGCGCATCGCGCGTTATCGACCCGGCAAAAGTCGCAATGAGTGGCCGGTTCCAATGATAGTCGTCATAAAAATTCGAGAAAGCGCGGCGCTGCGTTCACCAAGATCTGTCATGATTCATCCATGACGGTGGGCTAACTTCACCCTTAAGCTTGTGGGTTGGCCGGAATTGCGCGATTATCGGCCCAGTTCCGGGCAGGGGGAGCCCAGTGTTGCTGTCGGCAGTTGCAGCGCGTGCAGAGCAAAGCGCCGAAGGCGGACCGCTGCTGATCAGCAGCTCGTCGGAAGTCCATGGCTCGGTGCTCAGCGACACGATCGTGCAGAGGAATTGCACGCTCCACGTTCGCGGCAATCTTCTTGGCAGCTTGACCATCGAGCCCGGCGCCAATGTCATCGTCGAAGGCTCGGTCGACGGCAAAATCAACAACAAAGGCGGCCGCCTCCTCGTCAACAACAAGGGACTTGCCGCCTGCGTTACGGTCGAGGGCCCTGCCGAAGCAGAAGCTTGCGGCATCCTAAAAATAAATCTGACCAATCTCGCAGCGAATTACGAGGCATCGACCAAGCGCACCGAGGCCGAATGCGCCGCTATGGTCAATGCCGACGCCTATGGCTGCGGCATCGGTCCGATCGCCGGCGCGCTGGCCAAATCGGGCTGCAAGACATTCTTCGTCTCCAATCTTCCGGAAGCCAAAAGCGCGCGTGCGGTGGCACCGCACGCGACAATTTACGTTCTCAATGGCTTTTACTCCGGCACCGGGCCGGATTTTGCGGACCTCAATGCCCAGCCTGTCATCAACAGCGCGATTGAACTCGCCGAATGGGACGTCTTCGTCGGCTCGAATGCATGGACCGGCGGTTGTGCGCTCAATGTCGATATCGGCGATAGCGGCTTCGGCCTTTCGCTGGAAGAAGCTATGGCCTTTGCGCCGCGGGTGCATTCGCTCAATCACGGCATCACGCTTTTGCTGAGCCGGTTGGCAAGGACCGCAACACCCGACGACCTGCGCACCGAGCGGCAGCTCGGTGTCTTTCGCGATCTGCGCTGGCTCTATGGCGGCCTGCCTGGGTCGCTCGCCGATTCCTCCGGCATTTTCCTTGGGCGCAAGGCGCATTTCGATTTGGTGCGTGCGGGAAGCGCGCTCTATGGAGTGAATCCAACGCCCGGGGCCGCCAATCCGATGCTGCCGGTCATCGAGCTGCGGGCGCGCATCGTGCAGGTGCGCGAGCTCACGGCGCCGCAATCGCCTGCGGACAATAGCCGCGGCGGTGCGAAGCGGCGCATGCGGCTCGCGCTCGCTTCGGTCGGTTATGCCGATGGCTATCCGCGGCCGGCAAGCGATTCCGGCAAACAATTACAGGTTCTGATCGGCGGCCATCGCTGCCCAGTCGCGGCGCCGCCGTCTATGGACCTGTTGCCGATCGACGTAACCGATCTGCCCGACCGCACCGCGGCGCGGTTTGGCGCGATGGTGACGCTGATCGGCGATGATATCGGCCTCGATGATCTCGCGCTGGCAAGCGGCACGACCGGGCGCGAGATTCTGGCAAGGCTCGGCCGCCGCTTTCATCGCATCTACTACGCCACTTGAGACAAAAGCTTCCAACAGCAGCGTAACCAAAGGAGTACGGAATGTTTGGAAAGACCAAGGACGTCGTTCTGCCGGACGAGCTTCGATCACCGGCGCCGGTGCAGCAATTGCAGCGCTTCCCGGCAGCTACGCCGGTAGCCGAACCGCAATCAAGCAACGAGATTTCGTCGATCAGCGCCGGCATGACGCTGACCGGCAAGATCACCGGTTCGGGAACGGTCAAAATTCTCGGCCGCGTGCAAGGCGAGCTACAGGCCTCGACGGTGCTGATCGCCGAGGGCGCCGAGGTCGAAGGTGACGTCGTTGC
>CATPBC010000124.1 GCA_955652195.1 uncultured Xanthobacteraceae bacterium
GCGCGGTCCCCGGCCTGATGCCGAGGCTGATATAGGCGTAGCGCACCGATTGCAGGATCAGAACAGCAATGAATAGGCCGACCAAAATCGCGAAGAAGCTCGGCGCCAGCGGCAGGTAATGATATTGGCTCATCTCCATTGCGCGTGTCCTTTAGGGATGGCTCCGCGTTCGCGATTTGTCGCTCGCATGAGGCGTTAACCCATGCGCGAAATCGCATGGCTTGAGCGACTTAGATAAGGTCGGCCGCCTTGCTAGTCCAACGCGTGCGCCTATAATCCGGCGCTTCCTTCGCGCAGGGATATTTTTTGCTGTGGCGCCCGTGGAAGCAAAATCCGGAGCTAAATCCGTTGCCATCATTATGGGCAGCCAGTCCGACTGGCAGACGATGAGGCATGCCGCCGAGACGCTCGAGGCGCTGCAAATCGGCTATGAAAAGCGCATTGTCTCTGCGCATCGCACGCCGGAGCGGCTTTACGCCTTCGCCAAAGGCGCCAAGGCGCAAGGTTTCAAGGTGATCATTGCCGGCGCCGGCGGCGCCGCGCACCTGCCGGGGATGACCGCTTCGCTGACGAGCCTGCCGGTATTCGGGGTACCAGTCGAATCTAAAGCGCTGTCGGGTCAGGATTCACTGTACTCGATCGTGCAGATGCCTCCGGGCGTGCCGGTCGGCACGCTGGCGATCGGCCAGGCGGGGGCGATCAATGCGGCGCTGCTCGCGGCCAGCGTCCTGGCCTTGAACGATGCCGCGTTGGCGAGCCGGCTTGATGCCTGGCGGGCGGCGCAAACTGCTGGCGTGCCCGACGCGCCCAAAGATATTGCGTGAAGGATATTGCGTGACCGCAGTCTCGCCCGTGCTCGACCCCGAGGCGACCATTGGCATCCTCGGCGGCGGACAGCTCGGCCGCATGCTTGTGCTCGCTGCCGCGCGGCTCGGCTTTAAATGTCACGTGTTCGCGCCGAATCCTGATTCTCCTGCCTTTGATGTCGTCCATCGCGTGACCTGCGCGGATTACACCGACACCGAAGCACTCGATCGATTTGCATCAGACGTCGATGTCGTCACTTACGAATTCGAAAACGTCCCCGCCGAAACGGCCGCCTTTCTCGCCGCGCGTGTTCCGGTTTTGCCGGACCCCGCTATTCTCGCGACGACGCAGGACCGGCTCGTCGAGAAGAACTTCGTCGCCGGCCTCGGCATCCCCACCGCTGCCTTCGCCGATATCCCCTCGCCCGGCAAGCTCAAAGCCGCGATCGAGCACATCGGGCGCCCCGCCGTCCTCAAGACGCGCCGTTTCGGCTATGACGGCAAAGGTCAAGTCGCCATAAAAAACGGTACCGATCCCGATGCCGCCTGGCGCGAGGCGGGCGGGCAGCCTTGCATCCTGGAAGCTTTCGTGCCGTTCGAGCGTGAAGTCTCGGTGGTCGCGGCCCGCGGGCATGCCGGCGGGGTGGAATGCTTCGACGTGACCGAGAATGAGCACCGCGACCATATCTTGAAGACATCGCGGGTCCCGGCGGCGCTTTCGGAGCGAGACGCCGCGCAGGCGCGCCGTATCGCCGAGATCATTGCGCAAAAATTCGGCTATGTGGGCGTGTTGGCCGTGGAAATGTTCTTGTTGCGCGAAGGCGAGCTTTTGGTCAACGAGATCGCGCCGCGCGTGCACAATTCCGGACATTGGACACTCGACGGCGCCTCGGTGTCGCAATTCGAGCAGCACATCAGGGCGGTAGCCGGCTGGCCGCTCGCAAAACCGCTCCGCCACGGCCGGGTCGAGATGATCAATCTGATCGGCCGCGAGGTGGAAGATTACCGGCGCTATCTGAACGTGCCCGGTACCGCCGTGCATCTGTACGGCAAGACCGCGGTACGTCCCGGCCGCAAGATGGGTCACGTCACGCGCGTGATCGGCGAATGAGGCGGTGGCGGTAGACTTTTCAGCCCTATTCTGCTACAGCCCGCGGCAAGGTGGCGCAGGCTTTTGAGCCTTAAGCCATCATGCATTCCCAGAATCGAACGCAAAGAGGAGCACGCGTGCAGGTTCTTGTCCGTGACAATAACGTCGACCAAGCCCTCAAGGCGCTGAAGAAGAAGATGCAGCGCGAGGGAATCTTCCGCGAGATGAAGCTGCGCGGCCACTACGAGAAACCATCGGAAAGAAAAGCCAGAGAAAAGGCGGAGGCGATCCGCCGGGCCCGCAAACTGGCGCGCAAGCGATTGCAGCGCGAAGGGCTGCTCCCGATGAAACCGAAGCCGGTGCCCGGTGGTCCCGGCGGGGCGCGATCCGGCCCGCCGCGCGCCCCACGCTTCGGGTGACCCTGCAACGGATCTAGTCGGCCGTGCCGCCGCAGAGCCTTATCGATCCTCATCGAGTCTAGGATCGATAAGGCTTTGGCGTATTAGACTGATTTCGCTGGCGCAGGGAAAACTGCTTTCGCGGTCATCCGGATTTGACGGGTTTTTGCCAGAGCCGCCTCTGCTATCGTTGCCGCGCCATGAAAGCTGGAGCCGCGAAGCCAGAGCGCAGAAACATGAGGTGGCGCTTGCCGCTGCCCATCCTCTTTCTTGCGCTCGCCGGCTGCGCGACCGTTAGCAATCCGTCTGCTTCAGACCAGGACAAGCCGCTCTATCCAGGCTCGCAATCGAACGTCGCCTCGCTCAGCGAAGTCATCGCGGCGCATCCCGACGATCCGCAGGCTTACAACATGCGCGGCGTGGTCTATGGCGAAGCCGGCAGCAACGAGCCGGCGCTGGCCGATTTCAACAAGGCCATCAGCCTCGATCCCAATTATGCGCAGGCCTATGCCAACCGCGCACTTGTCTACCGCAAGATCAAGAAGTTCGATCTGGCGCTTGCCGACGACAACAAGGCCTTGGCGATCGATCCCTCTTACGCGTCGGCTTATTTGGGCCGCGGCATCGTCTACCGCGAGCAAGGCCGCAACAACCAGGCGCTGGAGGACTTCAACAAGGCGATCACGTTGCGGCCGGAAAATCCCGAGGCCTTCTACAATCGCGGACTGCTGTATCAGACCCAGCGCCAGCATGCATTCGCGATCGACGATTTCTCGACGGCGATAGGACTGGTCGGCCAGAAAACGGAGCCCTATGTCGCGCGCGCGCTCAGTTATCTGGCGCTTAGCAATGCCAAATTGGCCGCCGACGATCTTGATCAGGCGGTACAGCTAGAGCCCACGAATTTGCGAGCCTGGACCAGCCGCGGTCTGGCGTATGAACGATTGGGACAGAAGGACAAGGCCGCTGGCTCCTACGCCAAGGCGCTCAATATCAACGACAAGTACCAGCCCGCCAAGGAAGGCTTCGCCCGCGTCGGCGGCAAGATCGGCCAGACCTATCCGACGTTCTAAGCGTTAGTGGGAGGAAATCGCGGAGAGGAACCGCCGAGAGGACCACCATGGCCATCACGCTCAATCACACCATCGTTCCGGCGCGCGACAAGGTCGCTGCAGCGAAATTTTTCGCTGAGCTTTTCGGCTTAAAGCGCGGCCGCACCGGGCATTTCGCACCGGTGCGGGTGAACAAGCAACTGACTTTGCTGTTCGACGAAGACAGAGATTTCGACAGTCATCATTTGGCCTTTCACGTCACCGGTCGCGAGTTCGACGCCATCCTGCGGCGCGTCAAACAAGCCAATATCGTGTTTGGCAGCGCACCCTGGAGCCTCGATGACGGCAAACTCAATGAGTGGGGCGGCGGTCGCGGTTTTTATTTTCGCGATCCGAACGGCCACGTCCTCGAGCTAATGACCGTCCCGCAGTAGCGGCGGTGTTGCTCATCAACCTTCCCCAAGACAAACTCGCCTTGAAACAAATTATGGCCGACGTTCTCTCATGCGTCGGCCTCGCCAGAGCGGTCCGTTTCGCGGCGTGGCGACAGATCGGATGACCGCAGATTTATCAGCCAATACAAAAGGCCAAATGCGATCGCAATTCCGCTGATACCAATGAGTTGCTCAAATGTCGCCGTGCTAAAATCGAGGAGGATCACTTTTCGCGCGATGACCAGTATTGCGATCAGCACAACAAAGCGTGCCTGCAAGACTCCAGATCTTTTGCTGAGTGCTAACGCGATTGAATGATTAAACTCAATAAGAATTAAGATGGTGAGAATTGAACCGAAAACATCCTTTAATGCTTCGACATCGGCGAGTGCGAGACCGCGCTTGAACTCATCGAACAGATCTACCGCAATGAAGATCAACAGATAAACAATCAGCGCTGCAATAAGCACCATCACAATGCGCGAGACGATTTGTTCAAATTGCTCGTAGTATGTCATTTCTTTCCACAGGCGCTTTAGCGTCTTGAAATCGAGCATGGCTAGGCCTTTGTTGCGTTAAATGGATGAACGCGAACGGCGGCAACGAGCACGAGTGACCCGACCAGGCCCGACAGGATTGATGCGACCAGCACGCCGAGCCGAACCTGCGCCATCAAGCTTTCGTCCTCAAATGCGAGCGTACCGATGAACAAGCTCATCGTGAACCCCACCCCGGTGAGGATCGCGGCGCCATACAGTTGGATGTAGGAGGTGCCCGCAGGCCGCTCGGCAACTCCGAGTTTGATGGCAGTCATCGCGGCTCCGAAAACACCGAGCTGCTTGCCGAGGAACAGGCCGGCGATAATCCCAAGCGGTATTGACCCAGTGAAGGTCGAAGATGACGTGTCCACGATTCGCACACCGGCATTGGCGAAAGCAAAAAGCGGCACGATCGCGTAACTGACCCACGGCTTGAGCGCACGTTCGGCTCGTTCGAGCATGCTTTGTCCGTTCTGGCGGGTGAGCGGCATGGCCAAGCCGACAGCAACGCCGGCAAGCGTTGCA
>CATPBC010000125.1 GCA_955652195.1 uncultured Xanthobacteraceae bacterium
GCCGGCGATCCAGCCGCGTTATCTCTCGGCGCGCGCCGACTGCGACACCGTTGTGGCCGGGATGAAGGCGATGCGCCGGATCATGAACGAGCCGGCGATGCGCCGCTACATCGCGGAAGAACGCGCGCCCGGCGCGCAATGTGTCGGCGATGCCGATCTCCTCGCGTTTGCGCGCGACACCGGCACCACGGTCTATCACCCGACCTCGACCTGCCGCATGGGCGGCGACCCCTTGGCCGTGGTCGACGAACGCTTGCGGGTGCGCGGCTTCGAGCACCTGCGCGTGATCGACGCCTCGATAATGCCGACAGTTGTATCAGGCAATACCAATGCCGCGGCGGTGATGATCGGCGAAAAAGGCGCCGACATGGTTCTCCAAGACGCCGCCGCGCTCGCGCCACCGCTCGCCATCTCGGCGTGAAAGTCACCTCACCCCCGCGTGCGGGAAGAGGGAGCGATCGATTTCGACCGCGCCGGCTTTGATGCGCGGAATGAGCTCACGGCCGAACTCGACCGTGTCGTTGAACGGATCGAAGCCGCGGATCAGCACCGAGTCGATGCCGAGCTTGTAATATTCGAGAATGGAGCGCGCGACCTGCTCCGGCGTGCCAACGAGGCAAGAGGTATTGCCGAGCGCGCCGGTTGCCCGCGCGATCGGCATCCACAGCCGCTCGTCGTGCACGTCGCGTTCGAGCGCAAAGCCCATCAGCCGTTTGCCGGCGTTATCGACCGGTCCTGACATCGTTTCCTGACGGCTCCAGCCTTTGGCGCCAGTCATCGCCGCAAGAATTTTATTGGCTTTATCCCAAGCCGCGCCTTCGCTTGCGGCAATAATCGGTCGCACCGAGATGTTGAAGCCGGGCCTCCGCCCGAACGCCGCCGCCTGGGCGCGGAATTGCTTGATGCGCTCGCGCGTCGAGGCAAGCGGCTCGGCGTAGATCGCGTAGACGTCGCACAGCCGCGCGCCCATCGCCAGCGCGCCCTCGGAAGCGCCGCCAAAGAACAAAAGCGGATGCGGCTTCTGCAATGGACGCACGTCGGAATGCGCGCCCTTGACGCGGTAGAACTCGCCGGCAAAGTCGAACGGTTGCTCGCTCGACCAGGTCAATTGCATCAGTTCGAGATATTCGGCGGCGCGGCGGTAACGTTCGGCCTTCGGCGTAAAATCGCCGTCGCCTTCCTGCTCGTCGTCGGTCTTGCCGGTGATGATGTGGACGGCGAGCCGGCCGCCGCTCAAATGGTCGAAGGTCGCGATCTTGCGCGCCATCAGCGTCGGCGCGACAAAGCCGGGGCGATGCGCGATCAGATAACCGAGGCGCTCGGTGCGCGCCGCCGCATGCAGCGCCACCAGAAAACCTTCGGCGGACGATGACGAATAGCCGACCAGCACGAGATCGAAGCCGGAATTTTCGTGGGCGCGGGCGGCGTCCGCCACGTAATTCGGCGACAGCCCGCCCTCGATGACGTGGAGGGTCGCCGCGCTTTGCGGCGGCGTCACCCCGATCATGCCGATGACTCTCATTGGTCTCTCACGGGCATCACCGCCCTCCGTGGCTATGCCAGTGCGGATTTTTTTGATGCTCTGATACGTTCGGTTTCCGCCACATCGATTTCACCGTCCGCACCGATCGCGACTCCATAATCGCGGCGCGCAGCGTCCGCCGTGATCAAACCATCGAGCACATCCTCGCGCACACGCTCTGGCTCGCGGGCGCGCGGATTGCCGAAGCCGCCGCCGCCCGGCAATTGCAGGCAGATGGCGTCGCGCGGCGGCACCGTCTGGCGTCCCTTGGGCCGGATCGGCCGGCCGGACCGCAATGTCACCACGCCTGCGGCTCCGGGCTGGCCGCCGCTGCGGCCGCGCGCCGGATGATGTACACGCTCGAAATTGCATAAGAGCGCAAGCGGCGTCGCGCCGGCGCCGCCGAGTTCGATCACCTGCCCGAGCCCGCCGCGGAATTGTCCGGGACCGCCCGAACCGTCGCGGAATTCGCGGCGGTAGAAAACGATCGGCGCCACGCTCTCGGTCGCCTCCACCGGTATGGTGCGCACGCCGGACGGAAAGGCGGTGGCGCTGAGCCCGTCCTTTTCCGGCCGCGCGCCGGCGCCACCGCAGTGAAAGATCACGGTCGAAAATTCTGGCAGCTTGTTCGCATCGGTGCCCTCCTCGACCTCGTCGACCAGCGAGCCGCCGCCGAAGATCTGCGGATTCCACAATGACGAGGCGCCTTCCGCCGGCACGCCGCCCGCGATCGCTTGCTGCAGACAGCCGGCGACCACGTCCGGCAGCATCTGGCCGACGGTGTGGCGCGCCGCGACCGGCCATGGCCGCTTGGCGTTGAGCACGCAGCCTTCCGGCGCGCTCACGGTGATCGGCGCGAGCGACCCGGCATTGTTCGGCACTTCTGGCGCGACCAGGCACTTCACGCCAAAGGCGGTGTAAGCGAGGCAATAGTTGAAGACCACATTGATACCGAAACCCGACGCCGCGGACGTGCCGTCATAGTCGACGTGGACACCATCATCGGAAATGGTCAGCGCGGCATTGAGGAGGAGCGGCTTGTCATAGCCGTCCATGGTCAAACTGTTGCGATAAGTGCCCTTCGGCAAAGCGCGGATGCGTCCGAGGGTCGCGTCGCGCGACGCCTCGATGATCGTGTCGCCGAGTCGATCGAGATTGGCGATCTCGAACTCGTCCATCATGTCGATGAGGCGCCGGGTGCCTTCATCGTTGCATGCCGCGCAGGCATAGATGTCGCCCTCGACTTGCAGCGGCTCGCGCACATTGGCGCGCACGAGCCGCAGCAAGTCCTCGTTCATGTCGCCTTCGCGGGCGAGCGGCATGATCGGGATCGACAAGCCTTCCTCGAAGACCTGGCGGCCATCGGGCCCCATGCCGAGCCCGCCGATATCGACCACATGGATCGTATTGGCGAACAATCCGACCGCTTCGCCGCGATAAAAGCTCGGCGTCACCACGGTGATGTCGTGCAGATGTCCGGAGGTAAGCCAGGGATCGTTGGTGATGTAGTGATCGCCTGGTTTCATCGTCGCCAGCGGATAGACGTCGAGGAAATGTCGCACTGCATTCGCCATCGAATTGACGTGGCCCGGCGTACCGGTCACCGCCTGCGCCAGCATCCGGCCATGACGATCGAACACGCCCGCCGAAAGATCGCCGGCCTCGCGCACCGAGGTGGAAAAGGCGGTGCGCAGCATGGTTTGCGCCTGCTCCTCAACGACTGCGATCAGCCGGTTCCACATGATCTGGGTATGGATCTGCGCGAGCGCGGCGTTGGGGCGAGCAACCATTTCTCAAACCTCGCGGCGGTTGAGCGCAATATAGCCGAACTTATCGACATGCGCCTCGAACAACGCGCTGACC
>CATPBC010000126.1 GCA_955652195.1 uncultured Xanthobacteraceae bacterium
CGACACCCTCGGCACCGAGATGACCTACGATTCCGGCGACTATGCCGGTCTGCTCGACAAGGCGCTCGCTGCCATCGGCTGGCCGAAGCTACGCGACGATCTGGAGCGGCGGCGCGCCGCCGGCGAAGCGGTCGGCGCCGGACTCGCGATGTTCGTCGAGAAAAGCGGGCTCGGCCCGTTCGATTGCGTTCACGCCGCGATCGACAGCGCCGGAACGGTCGAGATCGTGACCGGCGCGACCTCGGTCGGGCAAGGCATGGAAACCGTGATCGCCCAAATCTGCGCCGACGAACTCGGCATCGATTATCGGCAGGTTCGCGTCATCCACGGTCAAACCGATCGCATCGCCTACGGCATGGGTACATTCGCCTCCCGGGTGACCGTCATGACCGGCGAAGCGGCGCGGCGCGCGGCGGCAAAGCTGCGCGCCAAGGCGCTCGCCGCTGCCGCCAATTTATTGCAATTGCCACCCGAAGCGCTCGATCTCGTTGCCGGGAACATCATCCGCAAAGACGCCCGGCAAGGACCTTCGATAACCCTCGGCGAAGTCGCGCGCGCACTTAATCCAGGCTCGAAGCTCCTTGGTGACGCGCTGCCCGGCCTCACCGCCGAAGGATGGTTTGAGTCCACACATATGAATTATCCCTATGGCATTCATTTCGCGGTCGTGCGCATCGACCGCGAAACCGGCGCGGTGGCGGTAGAGCGCTATTTCGTCGCTTATGACATCGGCAAGGCGGTCAACCCGATGTTAGTCGAGGGCCAGATTGCCGGCGGCGTCGCGCAAGGCCTCGGTGGCGCCCTATTCGAGGAATTCCGCTACGACGCGCACGGCGAACCCATTTGCGTGAACTTCGCCGATTACGCGATCCCGACCGCGCGTGAAATTCCGCCGATCGAGGTGCTGATCAGCGAAGACGCGCCGAGCCCGCTCAATTCACTTGGCATAAAAGGCGCCGGCGAAGGCGGCGCCAATGCCGCCGGCGCAGCAATCGCGGCGGCAATCGATGACGCGCTCGGCCAACCAGGCGCAGTGACGCAGCTGCCGGTCACGCCGCAGCGATTGCGCGACATGCTGCGCGCGAAGAAAGCGCTCTGATCTGCGCCGCAGGCTTAATCCGCCATCGTATGCGCGGGAACTGCCGGGTGCCCGTTACACGTCTGCGGCGATTAATGCGTGACCTTCGGACTGCCCGACAGATCGAACCGACGCACCGCCTCTTGCAGCAGCCGATCGGCTTCGGTAACGCGTTCGTGCTGGCGCATGTGCTCGGTCCACGATTCCACCAGAAACGTTTCGACCACGCGGCCCTGGTCTGCCGCATCCTCGAACACGCCCCAGGCATAGGCGCCGTCGCGGCGCCGCTCCTGCTCGAGACCGGCCAGTGCTTCGAGGAAAGCTTCGCGGTTACGCCTGCTCGATCGCTTGCGCGGTCAGCGGCACCGGCCAGTGCATTGACGGCGACAGATCGATGCTCGCGCCGGTTTGCAGTTTCCAGCGCCAGGTCAATGCCACAGCCGCAACAGCGCCCGCAGCGGCGAGAAAATGCACGTTCGCCAGCCCGACCGCGACCGCGACCTCGCCCCACGCGGCACTGCCGATCGTCAAGCAACCGAAGAACACGGTGGTGTAGAGCGCGAGTCCCCGCGCGCGCACCCAATCCGGCAGCGCGACTTGCGCAGAAACGCTCAGCGTCGCCAGCGCGATCCATGACGCGCCGGCGATCGCACTTGCCGCAAGCGCCGTCGCCGGCTCGCGGGCGATTCCATAGAGCAGCATGGCGAGCGCCTGGCCGAGCGCGCCGATGCCCATCAACCAATCGGCGCCCAGTCGAGTCTTGAGCCAAGGCAGAAAAAACGCGCCGGCAACCGCGCCGAGCCCGATCGCGCCGAGCAGCACGCCATAGAGATCCGGCCCGCCGCCGATCTGCTCGCGCGACACCAGCGGCAACAACGCCCAATAAGCGCTGGCAAACAGAAAAAATCCGGCAGACCGTACCAGCGTTGCCCGCAAATGCCGATTATGCCGTGCGTAGCGCAGTCCGGCCAGGATGGCTTGGCCGAAACGCTCGGCCGGGAGCAATGTGCCGGCGCGTCTCGCTGGCCGCCACCACAGCAGCGAAAACACAATCCCAAGATTGGATATGGCGTTGATCCAGAACGGCGCGACAATGCCATAGGCGGCAATGATCACGCCGCCGAGCGCGGGACCAAGCGCGCGCGAAATATTCACGCCGACGCTGTTGGCGGCAATGGCCGGCGGCAGGTCGTCCTTGGCAACGAGGTAAGTCACGACTGCCTGCCAGGCCGGGACTGTCATCGCGCCGGCCGCGCCGATCAGGAATGTGAACAGCAAGAGGTTGGCAGGCGTCGCCCAACCGAGCCCGACAAACAAAGCATAGACCGCGGAGACCGCGGTCGTGATTGTTTCAACCACGATCAGGAATTTTCGTTTATCGAAAATGTCGGCCAGCGCACCGGCCGGAATTGCGAACAGACAGATCGGCAGACTGCTCGCCGCCTGCACCAGCGCGACCATCAACGGATCAGGGTCGAGCCCGGTCATCAGCCAACCCGATGCGGCGCTATACATCCAGCCGCCGATGTTCGAGACAAGCGTGGCCGTCCAGATCACCGCGAAAGCCGGATGGCGGAACGGCGCCAAGAAGGATGGCGCGCGCCCGGATTTATCGAGGGCGCCGCCGCTCATCAGCCCGGCTTATGCGCAAGCCAGCGGCCGCTTTCGGCAGCACTGAACAGCTCGGCCAGCGCGGCATTGACCGCATCGGGCTCTTCGCTGGTGATGGTGTGGCCCGAGCGCGGAATAACGAGTAAGCCCGCCGTCGGCACGGTGCGCTTGAGAAATACACTGCCGTCAAGGCAGGTCTCGTCCTCGTCGCCGACGATGATCAGGAGCGGCGGCGAAAATTTTTTCAAATCCGCTTCCATGTCCCACAATGTCGGCCGCTTGGCCTGCAGCATCGCCATGGTCAGTGCATGGCCTCGCGCCGAATGCTCGGCGAGCATCCGCGCGAACTCCGCGTAACCGCGCGGATCCTTGTGTTTTTGCGTTTGCCGGGTCGGCGTGTCGGCGTGTCGGCATAGATCGCAGCCGCAGCGGCCATGTCCTTTTCCATAAACATTTTCGATGTTTCGGCCGCTTGTGCCCGCATCGCCGCGCGCGCCGCCGGATCAGCCAGCGAACCCCAGCCGCAGCCGGCCGCGGTAACCGAAATGCAGCGTTGCGGATGTTTGATGCCGACATGCAGTGCGGTATAGGCGCCCATGGAATGCCCGACGACGTGGGCGTTTTCGATGCGAAGCGCGTCCATCAGTGCGATGACATCGGAACGTGCGAAATCTTGGCCATAGCGCGCCGGATCGTCGGGAATGTCCGAAGGCGGATAGCCGCGCTGACTGAACGTGACGCAGCGATGCGCGCGGCTAAAATGGCGCATCTGCGGCTCCCAGGTGCGGTAGTCACCGGCAAATTCATGGACGAAGACGACCGGCGTTCCCGTCCCGGCTTCCTCGTAATACAGATTCACGCCGTCACTGGTTCTGATTTTCGGCATCGCGTTGATTTCGAGTTGTTGGCGCCAATGTCACCGCTGCATGCTAGCCAAAATGCATGACC
>CATPBC010000127.1 GCA_955652195.1 uncultured Xanthobacteraceae bacterium
ACGCGATGATTACCGATCCCGGCATCGCGTAACGCCTCGGTCAGCGCCTCCGTAAAATGCAGCCCTGCGGTCGGCGCGGCGACCGAACCTTCGGCGCACGCGAAAATCGTCTGGTAATCGCTGCGGTCGCGCTCGTCGACCTCGCGCCGGCTCGCAATATAAGGTGGTAACGGCATGTCGCCGCGCTCGGCCAGCGCCTGGTCGAGAACGGCATCGGTAAAGGCAAAGGCGAGCGTTACTTCGCCCGCCCCGCCTTTGCGCTCGACGGTCGCGTCGAGTTGTTCGAGAAAGCAGACGCGGCCTTCGGCGCCAAAGCGTACGACATCTCCCGGCGTGAGCCGCTTGCCCGGCTTGACCAGCGCAACCCATCGCGAGCCGTCCAGCCGTTCGATCAGCGTTGCCGTAATCGCCGGCTCGCGGTCGCCGCGGCCAATGCGCCGGCCACGCAAATGAGCCGGCAGGACTTGGGTGTCGTTGACGACCAGCGCATCGCCCGGGCGTAACAGCGCCGGCAGATCGCGCATGGCGCGATCTTCAAGCTCGTTCGTTTCCTGCGGCCGAACGACCAGGAGCCGGGCCGAATCGCGCGGGCTGACCGGACGCAAGGCGATGCGGTCTTCCGGCAAGGCGAAGTCGAACAAATCGGTGCGCATGGCAAAAATGATCGTAAAGTTGAGCGCGACGAACCGGTTTCCCTCAACTATTGAGGTACATTACAAAGTGCATATCGCAACCCTTTGAACGGCAATCAATGTGACGCCGAGCGCAGTCATACAGGTCAAGCCGGGAATCGGCGACGTGATCTGGCACCTGCCGTTCATCCGGGCCATCGCCGCAGCCGCGCCTGGCGGTCAGGTGACATTTTTCGTGCCGCCGTCGAGCGGCGCGCGCGAATTGCTCCAAGTCGAGCCGGCCGTCGCGGCGACGATCTATTTTCGGCATTTCGGATCGGAATTGCAGCGCGGCATCAACCTGATCCGGCTGGTCGCGCTGTTGCGCCGAGAGCGCTTGCGCTCGCTCTGGATCCTCGACCGCACCATCCGGCCAGCGCTTGCCGCGGCGCTCGCCGGCATTCCCGAGCGCATCGGGCTGGGACTTGGGCCGCAAAGCTTGTTCATCACCAATCGCGGCATCGGCCAGGAGCATTTTCACGATCATCCGATCGATTGGCTGCGCGCCTTGATGATGGAAATGAAGGTGCCGTTGCCGTCTACCGAACCGGATTTGCATTTACCGCCCGCTGTATTGATTACAGTCGGCAACAAATTCGCGGACTGCACCCGGCCCTGGATCGTGCTCGGAATTGGCGCCTCCCATCCCGACAAGGACTGGCCTGATGCCGCCTGGAGCGAATTTCTCGCAAGCCTCAATACGTCCGGCACGGTCTTTTTGATCGGCGGTCCGACCAATGCCGCGCGGGCGCAAGACTTCATGGCCTCGACCCATGGGATGCGGATCGTCAATGCCTGCGAGCTGCGATTGATCGAAGCGGCTGCACTTTTGCGCCTCGCCGATCTGTTCGTCGGTCCGAGCTCGGGGCCGCTCAATCTCGCCGCTGCCGGAGCGACGCAAGCGTTCGGCCTGTTTGGCTCGACCCCGGTGTTGACCTACTCGAAATTCATCCACGCCATTGTGCCGGATGGCGGGCCTGCCCCCGGCGGCATGGCGCGGATTGCACCGGCGCAGGTGCTCGAGCGGATTGCGCCGTATCTGTCGCGGCGGAAAGTGCAGGCGCAAAACTGAACGATAAAGCAGGCCGCTTGGCTACTTCACGTCGGCGGCGACCTGCGCGTGGACGATCTTGTCCGGATTGGACGGCGGCTCGCCGCGCTTGAGCTTGTCGACGACATCCATGCCGCGCACCACCTCGCCGACCACGGTGTATTTGCCGTTGAGGAATGCGCCGTCGGCAAACATGATGAAAAATTGGCTGTTGGCCGAATTCGGGTCGTTGGTACGCGCCATGCCGACGATGCCGCGCGTGTACGGCACATTGGAGAACTCGGCTTTGAGCATCGGATATTTCGAGCCGCCGGTGCCGTTGCCGTTTTGACCGTCACCGGTCTGCGCCATGAAGCCGGCGATCACCCGATGGAACGGCACATTGTCGTAAAAATGATCGCGCGCGAGCTGCTTGAGCCGCTCGGCATGCTGCGGCGCAATGTCGTTGCGCAGTTTGATGAAGATTTTCCCCTGCGTGGTGTCGAGGATCAGGGTGTTTTGCGGATCGAGCCCGGCCGGCAAAGGCTGAGCGGAGGCTGAAGCGGCACACATGATGGCGAACAGTACGGCAAGAACACGGGTCATGTCATCTCCCGGCGGTGAGGCCCTGATCAGGTTGGATTGGTGAGGTTAGATCTTGACGAACTTTTTCTTCAGCCGCGCCGCGACCGGCGCTGGCACAAAGCCCGAAACGTCGCCACCCATGCTCGCAATCTGCCGGACCAAAGTGGCCGTGATTGGGCGGACCGCTGAAGCTGCAGGCAAAAACACCGTTTGTATCTGCGGCGCCATCACCGCATTCATGCCGGCCATCTGCATTTCGTAATCGAAATCCGCGCCGTCGCGCAGACCGCGGACGAGGATCGAGGCGCCCTCGCGCCGCGCCAGCGCCACCACCAGATCCTCGAAGGTCACGG
>CATPBC010000128.1 GCA_955652195.1 uncultured Xanthobacteraceae bacterium
CCCCACTCGGTCTTCGGCGGCAGGACGCCCGACGAGGTCTATGCTACGCAGGCAAACGAGGAGAAATTGGCGGCGTAATCCAACCCAGAATCCACCTTAGCCAAGCCGCCAGCCTGTCCCGCAAAGCGCGACCACCTCTCTGCAGCTGCGGCGCGACGAATTACCGGTATTAGCAGTCCATTTGGTGGAATAGATTGGTCCGACCCCGGGCCATCGGATGGAGAAATTATTCGCCAGTTCGTGTTATTCTTCGAAGATCGCCGGGTTCTTTACAACCCGACCTACCTTGAAGTTGTGAGCCAAGTCGAACATTCAGTCCATGAAATTCGCGAACAATGTACCAAGACTTTACAGGCATTGCCGCCGAAGGCGTTTGCCGTCACTCCCGTCCGGACTATTCGCGAAGCAGGACGCCGTTTTCATGACGATCAAAATCAAGATTTCAGGTTCTTCGACGGAACGTGGCATAGCCGGGAGGGCAGCCCTGGCTTTTTCGCAGCACTTGGCGCCTTCCGAGCGATTGTAGGCCAGCAGGTCGCTATATTAGCCGCGCATTACGATTTCGATATCGAAGGTGATCTAGCATCCGCGTTACCAAAAGCCGGCTGATAACGCCAAGTGTAGCATGGATGCCCGGGTCAAGCCCGGGCATGTCAGCGGAGAGAAGCCGTCGTCCGGAGGTGCGAGCGACGCGAGCCTCGAAGGACGGCGGCGCTACATCATCCTTCGAGGCCCGCCAGCGGCGGGCACCTCAGGATGACGGTAGGGAGGGCCGCCCCACACAAAATTCTTTTCCTCAACAACGCATCCCTCTCCCTTGATTAGCGATCCAGCTCCTCCCGCTATTGTTACAACTTGACGTTGCATTGATCATATGCTGCTAGTCCGGGCGCGAAGCGTGGGGCGGGGAGACCAGTGGCAAATCGGGCGCGTTCCACCGCTCGGTGACCATGAATAGAATGGATAGCACCGGCAAAATTTCACGCCGAATGATTATGCGCCATTGGCTGCTGTTCGGCCCACAAGCCTGCCGGAAATTGTGGGCGGCGATGTTCGCAACTGGCTTGGCCCTAGCGATCACGCTTGCGCAAACAGGCTACTCTCGGGCGCAAGATGCGACCTCGCTCGAGAGATTCTTAATCAAATATCGCTGCCCAGTGGTCAATCGCCTCGAGCGTATTTATGCCAGGCGCGATCCCATCGCACACCGGGACGAATATTTGATCCTTTACGTCCCGCGACATCAAGAGCACTACGTGCAGTGTCTTTTCTATGCTCCCGGCAAAATCTACTGCGAAGCAGCGTCGGGGTTCTTCTTCGATTCACCAGGCCATCCACGCACGATGCGCCTGCCCCCAGACGCTATAGCGGCGCTCGGCCGGCTTGGTTTTTCGACCGACGATTCGAAGGGAAATTTCAAAATCTATTTAGACATCGTCAGTCCGCCAGAGTTCAACGCTATCGCCGATTTGATGCTCAAGGCGTTATATGACGGCTTTGGCGCCCGCGCGGAAACAAAATTGGGCTTCAAGGCACCCTATGCGCGCCATGGCACATCCAAATGCTCTTTGGTGAGTTAGGCTTTCTCGCGATGATGCATATACGTACAAAATCAGCGGGGCAGTATCACCTTATTCGTCGGCGAACAGCGTGATATTAACCGCACAGCAGATAGGCGCCGTATGTCGCTTCGCTCGGTCTGGCTCTGCTGCGCCAAACGTCATTTCTTCAACAGCGCGTCGCGCTGCTTAGTCAATCGCTCAAGCTCTTCCTATTGCTGCGCGATGCGGTCTGCGTTGCGGCTCTCGTCGCCGGCGCCGCATCACCGCTTCTTCTCGTCGTCCTCCTCATCGTCGAGCGCGTCTTCCTCGGCGTCTTCGATGGCCTGGGGATCGACGAGTTCCGCGGCCTCCTTGTCGGTTTCCCATCGGTCAGCGTGCTCCTCGCGCTCCTCGGCCTCCTCGATGGCGCCGGTCATGAACTTGGGGAGATCGTCGATTGCCTCGCCAATCTCGGACGCGGGAATACCTTTTTTGCTCGCATCGGCAAGACACTGACTGGCGAGCGTTTTGGCCCGTGCTTCAATGTCGCCGTCGGCGTCTTGCGCATGGATGTGGCCGGAGATCCATTCATCGACAAAGGCCAGCGCGCGTTCGCTCATTCCAGGTTCCCTACTTCTTCAACAGCGCATCGCGCTCTTTGATTAAACGTTCAAGCTCTTCCTGCTGCTGCGCGATGCGGTCGGCGTTGCGGCTCTCATCGCCGGCGCCGGAATTCGCCGCGGCCTGTTCGATGAGCTGACGGATATTGTCGCGCGCGATGGCGATGCGCCGTTCAAGTTCGGGCAGCGAAAGCGAACTGTCGTTGGTCATAATGTCCTGCCTCGCTGCCCGCAGATACGCGTTCCGAACTTATTTATGAAACCGTCGTCCTGAGGTGCGAGCATTGCGAGCCTCGAAGGACGACGGCGTAAAAGCATCCTTCGAGGCCCGCCTTACGGCGGGCACCTCAGGATGACGCTGTTTACAGCGCTTTATTGCTCTCCTTGACTTTGTCGGCGTCGACGTAGACCTCGGCGCCCATGTCCAAGAACTTCTTGGACATCGAGGCCATTCCGGCCTCGATTTCTTTTTGCGTCCCTGTCGCGCCGGCGGCGCTGCCCGCCTCTTGTGCCGCCATGCCCTGCTCCTTGTCGTTGAGCGTCGCGGCATAGTCGCGCACGTCCTGGGTGATCTTCATCGAGCAGAATTTCGGCCCGCACATCGAGCAGAAATGCGCCACCTTGTGTGCTTCCTTGGGCAGCGTCTCGTCGTGGTAGCTGCGCGCGGTGTCCGGATCGAGCGACAGATTAAATTGATCCACCCAGCGGAAGTCGAAGCGCGCGCGGCTGAGCGCGTCGTCGCGCAATTGCGCCGCCGGATGGCCCTTGGCGAGATCGGCGGCATGCGCCGCGATCTTATACGCGATGACGCCCTGCTTGACGTCGTCGCGGTTCGGCAGGCCGAGATGCTCCTTCGGCGTGACGTAGCAGAGCATGGCGGTGCCGAACCAGCCGATCATCGCCGCGCCGATCGCGGATGTGATGTGGTCGTAGGCCGGCGCGACGTCGGTGACCAGCGGGCCGAGCGTATAGAACGGCGCCTCGCCGCATTCCTTGAGCTGCTTGTCGACATTGATCTTGATCTTGTGCAGCGGCACGTGGCCGGGGCCTTCGATCATCACCTGGCAGCCCTTGGCCCAGGCGATCTTGGTCAATTCACCGAGCGTCTCCAGTTCGGCGAATTGCGCGCGGTCGTTGGCGTCGCGGATCGAGCCGGGGCGCAAGCCGTCGCCGAGCGAGAACGACACGTCGTATTTGCGCATGAGGTCGCAAATCTCGTCGAACCGCTCGTAGAGGAAGCTTTCCTTGTGATGCGCCAGGCACCACTTGGCCATGATCGAGCCGCCCCGCGAGACGATCCCCGTCACCCGCCGCGCGGTCAGCGGCACGTAGGCCAGGCGCACCCCGGCATGGATGGTGAAATAGTCCACCC
>CATPBC010000129.1 GCA_955652195.1 uncultured Xanthobacteraceae bacterium
AACTGACCCTCACCCGGCGGCCTTCAGCCGCCGACCTCCCCCTTGCAGGGGGAAGCAAGTGTTTCAGCGTTCTATTTGCCGCTCTTCAGCGAGCCAGTCGGAAGCTCGCGTTCCGGTCGGCCGGTGCAAGGCCGTGCGCGTGCGTTGCGCGGTGAGCCACTTGGAGCGGCCGGCAAGGCCGAGCGCGGCCGCGCGCAAAGCCGACGGCCAGGTCGTCGGCAGGCCGAGCACATAGGAAATCCGCTGCGTGTGGTCGGTGATCGGGCGTTCCCTGCGCTCCCAGGTTTCGAGCGCTGCGGCAATGTCGCTATCGCGCTCCAAATAAACCGCGAGCGACAGCGCATTCATCATGGCGCAGCCGCCGCCCTGGCCGATATTCGGCGGCAAAGCATGCGCGGCGTCGCCGACAATAGCGACGCGTCCGGCGGACCAGCGTTTGAGCTTGATGAGCTCGAAGCGGTCATAACGCCCCTGCGTACCGATGCGATCGATCAGCGCTTCCAGTGGTAGAAACCAGCGCTTCCAATCGTCCTTGCGGACCGGCACTGCCTTGGCGATTTCGTCAGAGTCGAGCATGGTGAGCGCGATGTAGATGTCGTCTTCGCTGCATGGCGTGTACAGAATGCGCCGCGTGCCCGACCAATACTCGATGGTCTTACCGTCGCCGCCCGCGCGCTCCGCCGCGGTTCTGTCCATCAACAAGCGCGTGCAGCCGTCGACCAGATATTTGCGCTTCGCGAGCAGTCCAAGGGAATCGCGCAGCCGCGAATTACTGCCGTCGGCGGCGACGATCAGATCGGCTTTGCGCTTTGAGCCATCCACCAGGACGAGTTCGCCCTCGGGTGTCGCGCCAGTGGCCGTCGAATTTGTCACAATCTCGGCGCCGAAGTCCCGCGCCGCCGCGGCCAGCGCATTGATGACGTTTTGGCGCACGATGCTGAACACCCGGCTGCCTTTCCAATTGTGCACCGAGATCAGCCGGCCCCGGCCATCGCGCACTTCGCGGGTATGGGCGAATGGCGCGCCTTTGACGGCGGCCTCATAGGCACCGACCGCTTCGAGAACACGCAAGCCGTTCTCATAGATGTAAATGCCGGCGCCGGTCGTGCGCAGGTGATCGGCGCGCTCGTGCACGCGCACGGTCCAGCCGCGCTGCGTCAAAGCACAAGCCGCGGTAAGCCCGGCAAATCCGGCGCCGGCGATCTCGGCGTGGCGTTTGCTCATCCCGTCATTCCGAAAAAATCAACTGGTGCCGATTTGAACTTCATCAGCTTCCAAGCTCACAGCCAACTAGTGTCCCGATTCCGAAGTTCGCACGCTTTGTCGGCACGCTCTCATGCGAACTTCGGAATCAAAGGGACACTAGCAATTATATAATTCTAGTGCGGTTTTTGGATTTGAAGTTCCTATGAGAGCTTCCGACTGAACTGTAGGAACTTCAAATCCACCGCACTGGCTTTGCTTGCATCCTGGCGTGACGGAAGCAAGTCATTGCCCTATGATCCATACAGAACATTGCGATGCAGGTTGCCAGCCAAGGAGTGGTTTATGGCCCGGTTGCGCCATTTTGCCGTCTGCGTGAACGACCTCGAAAAGGCGGCGAAATTCTATGAGAGTGTGTTCGATCTCAAGCGGATCGGACGCGAGGATCTCGACATCGGCTCAGCGATTTATATGAGCGACGGCGTGATCAATCTCGCCTTACTCAATTTCACCGGCGCGGCCGGCAGCAAGGCCTCCGACCTGAAAAATCCAAGCGGCTATGTCGGGGCGCACCATTTTGGCTTTCAAGTCGACGATCTCGCCGAAGCGCAACGGCGCATCGAAGCCAATGGCGGCAAATTCTTCTTCGATCTCGGCGAGGAGCGGCAAGGCAATTTCGAGCGTAAGTTCAAAGATCCCGACGGCGTGATCTTCGATATCTCCAAGCGCGGCTGGCAGGGCACCGACGGTTACCGGAAGTGATGCGCGCCTATTGCACGAATTGATTGGTGAACAGTTCGTCGACCGGTGTCTTCTTCTGGATGATGCCTTTGGCCAGATAAAAGTCCTGCAATTTTGTCATCCGCTCGGGATCGACTGCGCCAAGCACTTTTTGCCCCGGATAGACGAGCTTGTCGTAATAGGCGAACGCTTCCCTGACCTGGTTTTCCTTACCGGCCCACTCCGGCACAAACTTGACGAAATCGGCGGCCGACTTGTCGGGATCGTCCATGATGTCTTTCATGCCGTGCAGCGCGGCTTTGACAAAACTGCGCACCAGTTCCGGCTTGTCCTTGATGATCTGATCCGAGGCCGCGATCGCCTGCGCCATGTGTGGAAAGAACTCATCGGTCGGCAGCACCTTGATCGCGACCCCTGCAGCCTCGATCGGCGGAATCCAGTCCGGCACTCCGGCCATGCCAACCGATTTTCCCGAAGCCACCAGTTGCCACACGCCCACCGGACCTGCCGCTTGAATGTCGACGTCGTTCTGCGTGAGCCCCACGCTCGCCAATAAACCGAGCAGCGCATAAAACGTGGTGTCTTGATACGACATGACGGTAATCGTCTTGCCTTTCAGGTCCGCCGGCTTTTGGATGCCGGAGTCTGCGCGCACCACGAGCTGCATAAATCCCTTGCCGCCGAACAGCGCGACGATCTTTACCGGGACGCCGTTCTGCCGGACCACGATAGGAGCGTCCGCGACAATGCCGCCGAGCGGCACGTTGCCGGCGCCGACTTCCTTGGCCACATCGACGCCGCCGCGGCCGACTGCGTAATTCACATCAAGGCCGGCTTGCGAGAAATACCCTTTGCCCTTGGCAATCTGGATCGGGCCGAATGCCGGCAGAATCGGCGGCGCCGGGAACAGATAGGTGATCTTCTCGTCAGCGCGAGCCGGCGCGATACTGTGCAAAGCCGCGACACAGAGTGCGAACGCGGCTGCGACTCCCAGCGCGCGGTTGATATAAAATTGGCTCGGACGAACGAACATGTCGGCTCCTTATGCGCTTGAGCGGCTGCGAGGCCGCAGCCGCACAACCTTGCCTCTCGCGATCCAGCAATTTTCAGTATAGTTGAATTCTCCGAGCGAGAATACGTAAAGCCAATCGTCCAACAGAAAAGGCCCGGCGTTCGCTTGGCCCATGCGATGATTTAACATGTCGGTCGTCCGCCTCGAATACCGCAACGTGACGATGCGTTTTGCGGATTCCAATGACGCAGGCGCGCTCACGGCCGTGCGGGGGGTGAGCTTTTCCGTTCATGATGCGGAAGTCGTTTCGCTGATCGGCCCGACGGGCTGCGGCAAGAGCACGCTCCTTAATATCGGCTCCGGCCTCACGCCGCCGAGCGAAGGCTCAGCCTTCGTCGATGGCGAGCGTGTCGCCGGGCCGAATGCGCAAGTCGCCTTCATGCTGCAGAAAGACCTGCTGCTGCCATGGCGCACGGTGGCCGAGAATGTGACGTTCGGCGTCGAAATTCAGGGTCTGCCGCTGAAGGAATGCAAACGCCGCGCGGCGGCGCTCTTGGCAAATTTCAAGCTCGCCGAATTCTCCGGCCACTATCCGCATCAGCTGTCGGGCGGCATGCGTCAGCGCGTGGCGCTGGCGCGCACGCTTGCGGTCGACCCGCACGTTTTGCTGCTGGATGAGCCGTTCTCGGCGGTCGACGCCCAGACCCGCATGGTTTTACAGCGCGATCTCGCGCAAACGCTCAAACAAGCGAACAAGACCGCACTGCTCATTACCCACGATCTGGCGGAAGCGGTGACCTTGTCCGATCGCGTGCTGGTGATGAGCCGGCGGCCGGGCACGATCATCGATGAAATCAGGATTGAGATGCCGCAGCGCGACAATCCGATCGCGCGGCGGCGCGATGCTAAGTTCAACGACTACGTGGCGCATTTGATGGACCGGCTCGACATCGCGCATGTTGCGCTCGAACGAGAAGGCGAGGGGGCGGCATGGTGAACGACACGCGTGCGGCGCTCGTCCGCCGGGGAGCCATTGCCAGCATTTTCTTGCTGGTGGCGTTTTTGGCGGCGTGGCAATGGGGACCGGGCCTCCTTGGCGTCCCCTCGTTCATTGTGCCGCCGTTATCTAGCGTCGCCACCGAGTTCGTTCGTGCCTGGCAGGTTTATCATCTGCCGCTCCATACCGGCGTCACGGCTGCCGAGGTGTTGGCCGGTTTTATGCTTGGCAGTCTGCTTGGGGCGATGGTCGGGTACCTGCTCGGCATGTCGCCGACCGCAGAACTTGCGCTGTCGCCTTATATCCTCGCGCTACAAATCGCGCCGAAGGTCGCTTTCGCGCCACTGTTCATTCTGTGGATGGGCTTCACCGTCTATCCGAAAATACTGGTCGCCATTCTCATCGTGTTCTTTCCGGTCATGGTCAATGTTTTGACCGCGGTGCGCAACGTCGATCCGGACCTGATCAATCTGGCGCGCGCCTTCAAGGCGTCGCGGGCGCAGATCTTCTGGCGAATCGAATTCCCCAGCTCGATGCCGCCGATGTTCGCCGGCTTGCGCATCGGATCGACCCTTGCGGTGGTTGGCGTGGTGGTCGGCGAGCTGGTCGGCGGCAATCTCGGGCTCGGTTATCTGCTCACCTTCGGCGAAGGCCAGGCCAATACCCCGCTGGTCTTCGTTTCGATCGTGATGCTGACGCTGGTCGGCGGTATCGCCTACCTCATCGTGATCTTGATCGAGCGCCGCGTTCTGCACTACCTGCCGGCGCGCGGAGTCGGGCGTAATATCTGATCCGGAATGCGATCAATTCGGAAAATGCTCGGCGTGCCAATCGGCTTCGAGGTTTGGGTTGATCTTGCCGTCGATCACGAACACTCCCGGCGCGCCTTCGGCGACCCATGCTTTGAGCTGATCGAGATCGGCCAGCGTGCGCACCGTCGCGCCGCGCGCGCTGTAGCCCCGCGCAATGGCGGCGAAATCCGTATCTGGGAACTGCACGATATCGACTGAATAGCCTTGACGCCGAAAGTAGTGGACTTCGGCGGCGTAGGAGCTGTCGTTGTAGACCAGGATGCAGAGGCGAAGCCCAAGGCGCACCGCTGTTTCCAGATCGGCCATCGACATCAAGAATCCGCCGTCGCCGGTGCCGAGCACGGCGAGCTTGCCGGGATTGGCGATGGCGAGCCCGATGACCGACGGCAGACCGAGCCCGACCGACTGGAACGAATGGCTCAGGCACGAGGCGCGCGCATTCGGCACCCGCAGATAGCGTGGCACCCAGCCGCAAAAATGCCCGGAGTCGGACGCCACCACACGATCCGCGGGCAGGATGGCATCGACCGCCTTACTCAAGGTGCGCGGATCGATGAAGTCGCGGCTCGACTCGTCTGGATGAGGATAATGATGATTGTCGCCACCGCGGATGCACTCGCGCGTCGCGGCGCTGCGGCGGCTCGTTCGGGCGGTCATGCCGCGCCGGTCGAATTCCGCGAGCAAGGCTTCCGCCGTCGCCTTGGCGTCGCCAAGCACCGCGATCTCGATCGGCATCTGATAGCCAAGCTTTGTTGGCTCGACGTCGACTTGCGCGACGACGGCGCCGGGAGCGATCAACTTGCCTTTCTTGGTCGTCCACTGCGTCAGGCTGGCGCCGAAGGCGACGATGCAATCACTTTCGGAAATCAGCGGGTCGGCGATCGGCGACGAAAATCCGCCGCTGATGCCGAGTGACCATGGATTGCCGGAAAACAGGCCGTGGCCGCAGACCGAAGTTGCCAACAGCGCGCCGGTCCGCTCGGCAAGCGCGATCAGCACCGCTTCGGCATCTGAAATGACGGCGCCGCGGCCGCCGAGAATGAGCGGACGCTGCGCCCGCGATAAAGCATCGGCAAGCCGCTCGACGCTGCGCGGATCGGGATAGAGCCGCCCCGGCGTCGGCGCCAGTTCAAGCGGCGGCAGATTTGAGGCAAGCGGCGCATGCTGCACGTCGAGCGGCAGGCTAAGCACCACGGTTTGCCGGTCGCGCAACGCGCGGGTGACAGCGCGTCGCGCGTCCTCGCGCGCGGTTGCCGGCGTGTGCAATCGTTCCGGCACAGCGCCGACCGCGCGCACCATGTCAGCCTGTTCGATGTAGAAATTATTTTTTACCGCGCCGCTCGGCACGTCTCCGGCCAGCACCAAGAGCGGCGTCCGGCTTTTTGCCGCTTCGCCGATGCCGGTCAAGGCATTGGTCAGCCCCGGCCCCGAATGCACGCTCACCAGCGTCAGTTCGCCCGTCGCTTTGGCATAGGCGTCCGCCATGCTCGCGGCATTACACTCGTGGCGGGCGGAAATGAGCTCAACGCCAGACTCGACCAGCGCGTGCGAGATTTTGAAATTGGCGGTACCGAGCAAGGCAAAGCAGCGCCGGGCGCCATAACGGGCGAGGTCGCCGGCGACGACGCTTGCGACAATAGGGTTGCCGCGCATGGTTTAGAGCGCTCCGGTTTGGGAAAAACCTTTACAATCCAAGGTCATAATACACAGCCGAAGAGCGGCTGGAAGGCGTGTTCAGGGGTCCAGTGATGGTTCGGAAAAGCTTTAACATTTGAATATTTAAGCTTGAAATAATTGCCTGCGAATGCCATTTTTACGGTGTTTTGCAAGGCGGCATCCGTATGAAAATCGCTTGTCTTGGCGGCGGCCCGGCCGGGCTTTATTCGGCAATCAGCATCAAGCTGCGCAGCGCCGCGGACGATGTGACCGTATTCGAGCGCAACCGACCTGACGATACGTTCGGCTGGGGCGTGGTGTTTTCCAACGAGACGTTCGACAACATCACGGCCAACGATCCGGCCAGCGCACAGGCGATCCGGGAGCATTTCGCCTATTGGGATGATATCGCCGTTAATTATCGCGGCGAAAGAATCGTTTCCACCGGTCACGGCTTTTGCGGCATCGCGCGCAAAACGCTGCTGCTGTTGTTGCAAGAGCGCGCCAGGGAACTCGGCGCGAACTTACGCTTTCAAAACGAGATTGCCAGCGCCGGGGCGCTCGCCAAGGAATACGACCTGGTGATCGCTGCGGACGGCTTGAACTCGAAAACGCGCAGTGAATTCGCGCAGATTTTCAAACCGGCAATCGACTTACGCAAGAACAAATTTGTCTGGCTTGGCACGCACCAGAAATTCGACGACGCTTTTACTTTTATTTTCGAAGAGACCGAACATGGCTGGGTTTGGGCGCATGCCTATCAGTTCGATTCCGACACCGCGACTTTCATTGTCGAATGTTCGGAGGCGACTTGGCGGAAGTTCGGCTTCGCGGCAATGAATCAGGAGCAGTCATGCCGAACCTGCGAGCGCATTTTCGCCAAATATCTCGGCGGACACCGGCTGATGTCGAACGCAACGCATTTGCGCGGTTCGGCATGGCTGAATTTCCCGCGCGTGCTGTGCGAGACGTGGTCGCATGAGAATATCGTGCTGATGGGCGATGCCGCTGCGACCGCGCATTTCTCGGTCGGCTCGGGCACCAAGCTCGCGATGGAGAGCGCGATCTCGATGGCCGACTATCTCGTCAGCGAGCGGACTCTGGAAGCGGCTTTTGCCAAATACGAGGATGCGCGCCGCACCGAAGTCCTGCGCCTGCAATCGGCCGCGCGCAACTCGCTCGAATGGTTCGAGGACGTCGAGCGCTATCTGCATCTCGATCCGGTACAATTCAATTATTCGCTGCTGACGCGTTCGCAGCGCATCAGCCACGAAAACCTACGGCTGCGCGACCGCAATTGGCTGGAAGGCGCCGAGGCCTGGTTCCAGCGGCTCGCCGGCGCCGAAGACAATAAGGTCCGCCGCCCGATGTTCGCGCCGTTCCAGTTGCGCGACATGCGGCTGAAGAACCGCATCGTCGTGTCACCAATGGCGCAATACAAAGCCGTTGATGGTTGCCCGACCGATTGGCATCTCGTCCATTACGGCGAACGTGCCAAAGGCGGCGCCGGCCTGGTTTGCATCGAGATGACCTGCGTGAGCCCGGAAGGACGGATCACGCCCGGCTGCACGGGAATGTATGCGCCCGAACACGAACGCGCGTGGAAGCGCATCGTCGATTTCGTTCACGCCGAGACGGATGCAAAAATCTGCTGCCAACTCGGGCATTCCGGCGCCAAAGGTTCGACCCAGCTCGGCTGGGAGGAAATGGATGCGCCGCTCAATTCCGGCAATTGGCCGGTGATGGCGCCGTCGCCGATCGCCTGGTCAGAGCGCAACCAGCGCGCCCGCGCCATGGATCGTGCCGATATGGATCGCGTGCGCGATCAATTCGTTGCGTCAGCGGAAATGGCGGCGCGCGCCGGTTTCGACATGCTCGAAATCCATTGCGCGCACGGCTACCTGTTATCGTCCTTCATCACGCCGCTGACTAATTGGCGCGCCGACGAATACGGCGGCTCGCTTGAGAACCGCATGCGCTATCCGCTGGACATCTTCCATGCGGTCCGGGAAGTGTGGCCGGCGGAGAAGCCGATTTCGGTCCGCATTTCGGCCAATGACTGGGTCGGCGCGGAGGGCATCGAGCCGCGCGATGCGGTCGAAATCAGCCG
>CATPBC010000130.1 GCA_955652195.1 uncultured Xanthobacteraceae bacterium
AAGATATGTTCGAGATCGTCCTGTGGGATACCTTCGCCTTCATCGATGATCTGCAGGACGACCGAATCCCGGTCGCGCCACGTATGGATGAAAACGGTGGTGCCAGGCGCGGCGTATTTCGCGGCATTATCAAGCAGATTGAACAGCACCTGTTCGAACAGGACCGCGTCCAGTGAAACCATGGGAACGTCGGTCGCAAGATCGAGCCGGACCGAATGGTGCTTCAGGATTTTTGTAGTGCGCTGCAACGTTGAGCCGATGATTTCCGATAAATCATGCGGCGAGAGCTTGGGCGCGACGGCGCCCGATTCAAGACGCGTCATGTCCAAAAGATTAGCAATGAACCGGTTGAGCCGCTCGGATTCTTCGATAATCGTCGAGAGAAGGTCGGTCTTTTCGCTATCGGTCAGTTTATCGTCTAGCTCGCGCAAGGCCCCCGCGGAACCGAGCACCGAGGCGAGCGGCGTCTTGAGGTCATGCGATATCGAGGTCAACAGCGCGGTGCGCAGACGTTCGGTCTCGGCGGTGCGCTGGACACGATCCATATCCTCGACCAGCTGCACGCGTTCGATCGCCAGCGCGCCCTGGTCCGCCAGGGCGTCGAGTAGCCGCCGTTGATCGGGGGTGAGCCACGGGCCGGTCTTGTCGCTGTCGATGCCAATGACGCCGATCGCGCCGCGGCCGGTTTGCATTGGCAAGAACAATCGTTTCGCGCCGGGCAGCGTGTCGGACCCGCGCCCAGCGGCACGATTGTTCTCGAAAGACCACTTCGCCGCCGCTAGATCGGCGTCGTCGAGCATATCCTCGGGTGGATAGCCGGCATTGACCCTGAGGACGCCTTGGTCGGGCAGCAACAGCACCACACGGACTCTCAGCATCATTGCTATCTGAAAGCATGTCGCCCACAGCACGTCGTAGAGCGTCCCGGCGCCGGCAAGTTTGCGGCTGAAGGAGTAGAGCGATTCGACGGTTCGTACCCGGGCTTGTGCGCTTACCGCTTGCAGACGACCGCGCGCCGCAACATGGGAGACAACGATGGCGACCAGAGTAAACAATATGAATGCCGCGACGTTGTGCGGATCGTCGATCGTGAAAGTGTAGATCGGCGGCAAAAAGAAGAAATTGTAACAAAGCGCCGAAACAACGCTCGCCAGCAATGACGGCCATAGTCCAAATCGAACGGCGACGCCGACGATAGCAGTCAGAAAAACCAGATCGACGTTTTCGACCCCTATCCAATAATTGACCAGTTCCCCGCAACCCAGGGCAAGCCCGATCGCCAGAACGGCGAATATATACGGCCGCAGTTCAGGGGCTTTGGCTTCATCCGAAGTACTCAGCCTTTTCTTCGGCACCGGCTGTCCGGGCAACTGATCGCCGGCGATCACATGGACGCTGATATTGCCGGACCGGCGAACCAGGTCGTGCACGACGGATCCGTGCAAAATCTCAAACCACCGCGATCGGGTCGACTTTCCGATAATGATCTGGGTCACGTTATGGGTGCGGGCATAGTCGATCACATCGTCTGCGATGCTGCGAGCGCCGGCAGGCAAAGTGACAGGTTCGCCGCCGAGCGCTTCGGCGAGCCGTAACGTGTCCGCGATACGGTCGCGCTCTTCCTCGGAAAGCTGCACGGCGCGACGTCCCTCTATGTACAGGGCCGTCCACGGGCCGTGCAGTCGATCGGCTAGCCGCTTGGCGTAGCGGACCAGGCCGGCGCAGCGCGGATCTTCGCTGATGCAGACCAGAATGCGTTCGCCCGCGGGCCAAGGTCCCTCGATGGCGCGCGCCTGCATTTCCGAAAGCAATTGCTCGTCCACCCGCTCGGCGGTGCGGCGCAGGGCAAGCTCGCGCAGCGCAGTGAGATTGGCGGGAGAAAAGAAATGTTCGAGCGCCCGCTCGGCCTGCTTCGGAACGTAGACCTTTCCTTCCTTGAGCCGCTGGATCAAATCGGCGGGCGTGAGATCGACCAGCTCGACAGCGTCGGCGCGATCGAAAACAGCGTCCGGCACCGTCTCCCGTACCCGTACGTGGGTGATTTGCGCGACGACGTCGTTGAGGCTTTCGATGTGCTGAATATTGACCGTGGTGTAAACGTCGATGCCGTGGCTCATCAGCTCTTCGGCATCGAGATAGCGCTTGGGATGGCGGCTGCCGTCGGCGTTTGTGTGGGCAAGCTCGTCGACCAGGACGATTTGCGGATGGCGCGCGATGATCGCGTCCAGATCCATCTCGGTGAGCAACTGCCCTTTGTATTGCACCTCTCGGCGTGGAATGACTTCCAGGCCGCTCAGCAGCGCTTCAGTCTCCTTGCGGCCATGGGCCTCGACAACGCCAATGACAACATCATAGCCGTCCTTCTTGCGCGCCTGCGCCTGCTGCAACATCTCGTAGGTCTTGCCGACGCCCGGTGCAGCGCCAACAAAAATTCTCAACCTCCCGATGCGACGCTCTTCGCGGCGCGCCGCTTCGAGGAGCGCCTCGGGTGAGGGTCGATGTTCAGTGTCGCGCCGAGAATCCGCCATGAGGTCGGATATTATCAGATAGGCCGGCCTGAGACTTGGGCCTCTGGCTACCTCATCATAACCGCTCGAATTGGCCCCGAGCGCTAGCCGGCCAGTCGATCGAGGGCAAGATTAAGCAGAAGCACATTCACGCGCGGCTCGCCCAGGAGGCCGAGAAAACGGCCTTCAGTGTGGTCGGCAACAAGTTGACGGACGCGGTCTTCCGGCACGTTCCGTGCCTTGGCAATACGGGGTACCTGGAATAAAGCGGCCTCGGGCGAGATGTGCGGATCAAGGCCACTCGCCGAAGTCGTCACAAGGTCAGCCGGAACAGGTGCCGCGGAGTTCTCCTGCTTTAATTTGTCCATGTCGCCTTGGACGCGGTCGATCAGCGCTTTATTGGACGGGCCGAGATTGGAGCCGCCGGAATTTGCAGCATTGTATGGCGCCGGCACCGTCTTGGTCGCGTCATTCGGATCCGGCGCGGTGGTTGCGGAGGGCCGGCCATGGAAATATTTTTCACTCTCGAACACCTGGCCGATGAGTTCGGAGCCGACAACCTTGCCATCACGCTCAATCAAGCTGCCTTGCGCTTGGTGGGGAAAAATGGCTTGAGCAATTCCGGTCATTGCCAGTGGATAAACAAGGCCAGTGATGAACGTGAGCGCCAGCAGGACCACAACCGCCGGACGGATTTGCCGCAACATGATTCTTCTCCTTAGGCGAGATGCAAGGCGGTCACGACGACGTCGATCGCCTTTATGCCAATGAAAGGAATGATCACGCCGCCGACGCCGTAGATCCAAAGGTTGCGGCGGAGCAGCGCGGCAGCGCCAATCGGACGATAACGGACGCCTTTCAACGACAACGGGATGAGGGCGATGATGATCAGCGCGTTGAAGATGATTGCCGATAAAATCGCGCTCTCCGGCGTTTGCAGGTTCATGATGTTGAGCGCCTGCAGCTGCGGATAGAACGCCACAAACATCGCGGGAATGATGGCGAAATATTTTGCTACGTCGTTGGCGATCGAGAAAGTGGTCAGCGCGCCGCGCGTCATCAGAAGCTGCTTGCCGATCTCGACAATCTCAATGAGCTTGGTCGGGTTTGAATCGAGGTCGACCATGTTGCCGGCCTCGCGCGCGGCTTGGGTACCCGTATTCATCGCCACGCCGACATCGGCCTGCGCGAGCGCCGGCGCGTCATTGGTGCCGTCGCCGCACATTGCGACCAGCTTGCCTTTGGATTGCTCGTCGCGGATCAGGCGCAGCTTTTCCTCGGGCGTCGCCTGGGCCAGAAAGTCGTCAACGCCGGCCTCCGCAGCGATGGCCGCCGCCGTCATTGGATTATCGCCGGTGATCATGACGGTGCGGATGCCCATCCGGCGCAGTTCGGCAAAGCGCTCGCGTATGCCGCCCTTGACGATGTCTTTAAGCTCAATGATGCCGAGCAGTTTGCCGTCCTTGGCGACGGCCAGGGGCGTACCCCCCGTTTTGGCAATGGCGTCGGCAATAACCGTGGCTTCGCGCGCAGTGTCGCTACTCACTGCTGGACGCAGTGCCTGCACCGCACCGCCTGAGCTAACCGTAGTCGTGCCACCGTTCAGGTAATTCAAAATTGCATCGACCGCGCCTTTGCGAATCGACGAATCGCCCATCTCAACACCACTCATCCGCGTTTGCGCGCTAAACGGGATGAAATTGGCCTTCATTTCCACGAGTTCGCGGCCGCGGATGCCGTATTTTTCCTTGGCGAGCACGACAATGGAGCGGCCCTCGGGAGTCTCATCGGCAAGCGAAGCGAGCTGCGCGGCATCTGCCAGGTCCTGCTCGGTGACCCCGCGCAGCGGCTTGAACTCGGTCGCTTGCCGATTGCCGAGCGTGATCGTGCCCGTCTTGTCGAGAAGAAGCGTATCGACGTCGCCCGCCGCTTCCACCGAGCGGCCGGACATCGCCAGCACATTGAAGCGCACCAGGCGATCCATGCCGGCAATGCCGATGGCGGACAGCAACGCGCCGATCGTTGTCGGAATCAATGTCACGAACAGTGCGACCAAGATCACCACGGAAATCGTGCTGCCGGCGTAATAGACATAGCTCGGGATCGTTGCGGTCGCGAATACGAAGATGATGGTCAGGCCGACCAGAAGAATGTTCAACGCGATCTCATTCGGGGTCTTCTGTCGTTCGGCGCCTTCGACCAGGCGAATCATGCGGTCGAGGAAGGTCGAGCCGGGCGCCGCAGTGATGCGCACGCGAATCCAATCGGACAGGACTTGCGTGCCGCCGGTGACCGCGGAACGGTCGCCGCCGGATTCGCGGATGACCGGCGCCGATTCGCCTGTGATCGCCGCTTCGTTGACCGAAGCCATGCCCTCGATCACCTCGCCATCCGACGGAATCATATCGCCGGCTTCAACGAGAACAACGTTGCCGACCTTGAGGTCCGTCGAAGGAAGCAGCCGATACTTCTGTGAATCCCCCGCGGCCATCAGGAGCTTGGCCTGGGTTTCAGTGCGCTGGCGCCGCAACGTGTCGGCCTGCGCCTTGCCGCGGCCCTCCGCAACAGCCTCGGCGAAATTGGCGAACAGCACCGTGAACCACAGCCAGAGGATGATCTGGAATTCGAACAGGATGTGCCCACCCCCAGTGATGAGATCGCGGAACAGAATCACGGTCGTCAGCGCCGTGACGATTTCAAGCACGAACATGACCGGGTTTTTCACGAGCGTGCGCGGATCGAGCTTGATGAGGGCGGAGCCGATGGCCGGCACGACGATTTTCGGATCGAACAGCGCCGATACCGGCATGCTCTTGCGCAGGGTTGAGGTTTCCATCGCAGTCACTCCAGCCTAATTCGAAGAAAAGAGCGTGCCGGCATTGAGCGCGAGCTGTTCGACGATTGGGCCGAGCGCCAGAGCTGGAAAGAAAGTAAGCCCGCCGACAATGACAATCACGCCGACGACGAGACCGACGAATAAGCCGCCCGTGGTGGGGAACGTGCCAGCCGATGCCGGCACCAATTTCTTGCCGGCAAGCGTGCCGGCGATGATCATCGTCGGGATGATCATCCAGAACCGTCCGACCGCCATCGCCATCGCGCCGCTGAGATTGTAGAACGGCGTGTTGCCATTGAGCCCCGCAAAGGCCGAGCCGTTGTTGCCGTCCATCGACGTATAGGCGTACAGCACCTCGGTGAAGCCGTGCGGGCCGGGATTGTTCATCGACGCCACAGCGGACGGCACCAGCATCGCGACGGCAGTCCAGCCGAGATACATCAGCGGCAGGACAAGAATGGCGAGCATCGCCATCTTGACTTCCTTCGCTTCGATCTTCTTGCCGACGTATTCGGGCGTTCGCCCAACCATCAAGCCGGCAACGAAGATCGATATGATGACGAACAGCAGCATGCCGTACATACCGGAGCCGACGCCGCCGACGATGATCTCGCCGAGCTGGATATTAATGAGCGGGATCATTCCGCCGAGCGCGGTGAAGCTGTCGTGCATAGCGTTGACCGCGCCGCACGACGCCGCGGTGGTGATGACTGCGAACAGGGCCGAGCCGACGATGCCGAACCGGACTTCTTTGCCCTCCGTGTTGCCGCCGGTGAGGCCAAGGGCATTGAGCGCGTCATTGCCATGCGCTTCGGCCCAGTAGCAAAAGACGACGCCGGCGATGAACAGAACGCCCATCACCGTGAGGATTGCCCAGCCTTGCTTCTGGTTGCCGACCATCCGGCCGAACACGTTCGTTAGTGCCGCGCCGAGTGCGAATATCGAGATGATCTGCACGTAGTTCGACAGCGCGGTCGGGTTTTCGAACGGATGCGCAGCATTGGCATTGAAAAAGCCGCCGCCGTTGGTACCGAGCATCTTGATCGCGATCTGCGAGGCGACCGGGCCGACCGCGATGGTTTGCTTGGCGCCTTCCAGCGTGGTCGCGTCGATATAGGGACCGAGCGTCTGCGGGATGCCCTGCCAGACAAGGAACAACGCGTAGGGCACGCAAATCGGCAGCAAGATATAGAGCGTGCAACGCGTCACATCGACCCAGAAGCTGCCGACCGTGCGCACGGAATGCCGCGCAAAGCCGCGAATGAGCGCGATCGCAAGCACGATGCCCGTCGCGGCTGAGAGGTAGTTCTGATGCGTCAGGCCCAGCATCTGCACGAGATAGCTCAGCGTGCTTTCGCCGCCGTAATTCTGCCAGTTGGTATTGGTGATGAAGCTCACCGCCGTGTTGAACGACAGGTCCTCGGCGACCGCGGATTGCTCTGCCGGGTTGAACGGCAAGAAGGCCTGCAGCCGCATCAGTGCGTAAATGATGAAAAGACCGCCGAGGTGAAACAGCAGCATGCCGACTGTGTAGGTCACCGCGTGCTGCTCCTGGCGTTCGTCAATGCCGGACAGCTTGTAGATCGCGATCTCGACCGGGCGCAGGATCGGCGTGAGAAACGTGCGTTCGCCGCCGAAGACGCGCGTCATATAGGCGCCGAGAACCGGCGTGATTGCGACAATGATTGCGCAATAGAGCAGAATCTGGACCCAGCCGATGACGGTCATGGTCGTTGTCCTTCAGAACAGCTCGGGCTTGAGCAGAGCGTAGACCAAGTAGAAGAGCAGTCCGGCGGTTACGAGCGCGGCGAGCGAGTAATCAAAAATCATGACTCATCTCCTCACAGCTGCTCGCAAGCGTAGACATAGGCGATCGACACAGCGAAGAAGCCGGCCGCGAGCGCCATCATTACGACGTCCATCATGGGAATGCTCCAAACGGAATTCTAAACGCCAGCAGATGCCTTACGGCGGGACGCTACTTTAGATCTGAGTCAAAATGGCGCGAAAATCTCCCGCACAGTCAGAGGCGATATCTGCGCCTGAGCGCATAGGAATTCGAGGGGGGAAAGACCATGAAGGATATAGGAATCTTATAAAGATCGGCTCATGACAGACTGCCGCGCTTAGAGGTCAATGGACCAGATGGAAAAGCTGGCTGCCTCCATGCTTTACGAAAAACCCGGCGAGCAAGAGCAATAATACACACATACTCGCGGAATACGGTGACGTCCCCTTATTAGCTCGAACATGGCTTTTCATGGCTGCACCATTTCTCTGCGCTCGCGATCTGCGAGCCGTTGCTGCGGCACATGTGCAAAGAAGCGCATAGAAATTCCAGACGGAGAGAACGTCGTTTTCATAAAAAAGAAATAAGCGGTGTTTTTTTGGCCGATTACATCCCTTATGCAGGATAGGCCGAATCTTTATGCCCGCTTTATATCATTAGGTCTCAATCCCTCTCGCTTCTTCACGCGCTTTACCTCCATCTTTGCGAAACCAGTTCAAAGACCGCGCACATTGTGAGGTCGCAGGATGATGTTCAGCTCTGATGATGCGGCATTGCTCAATGAAATTGACGAAGACCTGCGGGCTGCGATCGAGCCAACCTGCGGCATGTTTTCAAAGATCATCGCAAGTATCTGCACTCGGATTCCGATTCTCGGCAGAGCAGAGAAGCGTTTGCGTATCGCCCGCCTGACCGAAGCCGGCGCTTGGACTGATGCAGCCATGGCGCTCCTCAAAATCGAAATGCCGGGGTGGCAGATTCGACGACTCTGTTATGAAAATGACGAGTGGTTATGCTCGCTGTCGTGCCAGCCGGGCCTCCCCCTGGCACTGGATGAATGCGCGGAGGCTACTCACAAGGTTTTGCCCTTGGCGATCCTCCGGGCTCTAGTTGAGGCGCGCCGAATGGCGCGTGTGTCGGTTGGATTCACCTCAACAATTACCCAACTTCCATTCGTGCCAGTAGCGAACTTTTTATGTTGCGATAATTTCTCATGAACTCGCTAGTGAAGTTTAAATTACCGCCGCGGCCAGACCGTTCGGTTCTGAGCGATTCAATTCCCCTGTTCTTTGTTGGTCCCAGCCAGAGCGGATTTTGGGTCGCACGTGAATCTGAAGGCCACAGTGGCGGCATTTTTCTTTTCAGACGTTCGGCGGCACGTTTTGCCCGCAAGAAAAGCTCACCCGGAGGGTGCGCCACTATGTTTGTCGAGCATCTCGAGCTCAACGTTTCCAACCAAGGCGGCCGCGTCGCTGAGCTGATCGCGAGGGCAATGAACGTGACGAAACGGCGTGTTCCGTTGTTGGCGAACTTCATTGCAACGGCCGCCGCCGAATGGCGCAAGCTTGTAAGCCAGATTTTGCGCCCAATTGCCGTTCAACGCCTAAACCGCGTTGCCATCGAGAGAGAGCCGGTCCGCCGCGAGTCTACCCTGATTTCGAAAAACAACGGCGATCTGCCGGTTCCGCGATGATCGCGGCACGCGGAGGATTCACTCCTCAGAAAAATCAAAGGAGAACAAACATGAAAGTGATCCAAGACGCCGAACCTCCGTCGCGAGTATCCTGTCCATTGTTCATGATCGGCCAAGACAGCCGAGGCCGCTGGGTAGTTTGCGAGCAGAGCGGTGTCCGCGGCGGTCTTTTCATCAATCGTGCCGAGGCCCTTCGCTACATACGGTTCGAGAACGAAAACCATCCGCGTGCCACCGTCATGGTTGACGGTATTCTCGAACTCGACCTAGCCGGCAACAAAAAAGCACACATCCGCACACAATCCGGCGCCTCGAACCAACGCGAGCTTCAGGTTGCCTAGATCAATTCAGCGGGTATTACATGTCGTCGATCAGCCGGCACGTATTGAAGATCTCGGGTTATGCGCCCGCCTTACCGACGCCATTCAGCGATGACGACACGATTGACCCTGCGGCATTTGAAGAGTCTCGTCGGATAAGAGACTGGCTGCTGGCAATTCTCCGTTTTGCTGTCACTCTGGAGCAGTGCGACCAAACAGCCGCCATG
>CATPBC010000131.1 GCA_955652195.1 uncultured Xanthobacteraceae bacterium
ATCGGCGACGACCAGATCAAAGTCGCCATTGCGCCGCCGAGCGACCAAGCCCGCGCGCTAATGCTTGAACGCATTCGTGCATTGGTGCCATTCGATCCGGCGCGCCAGCGCCTGGTGCTGATCAATCCGAACGCCAGCGAGCTGCTGCCGCACCGGCGCTGGATGCCGGAACGTTTTGCCGAACTGATCGGCCGTATCTTGGCTGCCCATGCCGACGTGGTGGTGTTGATTACCGGCGCGCCCGAAGAGCGTGCCAGAGCGGAGGAACTCGCCAGTGCCAACGGTCCGCGTTCGGTGTCGTTTGCCGGACAATCGAGTTTAACGGACCTGCCGGCGCTCTATGCCCATGCCGCGCTGATGGTGACGAACGATTCCGGTCCGGCGCATTTTTCCGCAGCGAGTGGGCTTCCGACCATCGTGCTGTTCGGGCCGGAGACGCCGAAACTCTACCAGCCGCTCGGCACCTCGCGCGCGATCTATGCCGGGCTCGCTTGTTCGCCCTGCGTTACGGCGCACAATCATCGCAAGACCGCCTGCACCGATAATGTCTGCATGCGTGCGATCGCAGTGGACGAGGTCTATGCCGCGGTCGCCGAGGTGCTCGCCGAACCGCGCCGCGCGGGCGTCGCGGTGACATAGGTTGGTTTTGGCTGGGGTTTTGTGGGACCACCGCATGCAACGCCGCTCATGACTCTCGCCGACACCACGCGGCGGACTCGCAATCCGTTCGAACGGCTGTTCGCCGCGCTGGTCGATCCGGCGCGCTGCGAGCGCACCATGCTCTGGCTGCTCGCCGGCTATGTCGCGGCCTGGTCGGCCTATGGCGCGATCGCCAAAGGGAGCCAGGACCTTCATTTCGATATCGGCGAAATGTTCGCCTGGTCGCATCAGATCGGCTTGAGCGCGCCGACCCACCCGCCGCTCGGCGCCTGGCTCGTGCGGCTTTGGTTCGGCGTCATGCCGGCGCAGGATTGGGCGTTTTATCTGTTGGCAATCTTGGTCGCGACCGTGGCGCTGTGGATCGCCTGGCGGATTGCCGGCCGCTATCTGCCGCCGGAAAAGCGCGTGCTCGGTGTGGCGCTATTGAGCTTGCTGCCGTTCTATAATTTTCACGCGCTCAAATACAATGCCAGTTCGGTGCTCACGCCGTTCTGGGCGGCGACCACCTGGTGGTTTCTCCTTTCGTTTGAAACGCGGCGTGCAAGCTTCGCGGCGCTCGCCGGATTTGCCGCCGGCGCCGCCATGCTCGGCAAATATTGGTCGATTTTTCTGCTCGCGGGTCTCGGCCTGGCGGCACTGACCGATCCGCGCCGCAGCGCCTATTTCCGTTCGGGCGCGCCCTGGCTGACAATCGCGGCCGGCGCCGCGGTGTTGGCGCCGCATGTTTTCTGGATCGCGACGCACGGTTTCACCACCGTGGATTTTGCCTTCACCGCGCATGCGACGAGCCTGGCGCGCGCGGCGGCAGGATCGCTGTATTTCCTGTTAAGCGTGCTCGGTTATATCGCCGCGCCGATCGTGCTCGGCGCGCTGGCGACGCTGCCGAGCATCGCGGCGATCAAGGACACATTGGCGCCGGTCGGGCCGGAGCGGCGCACACTGCTCATTGCGTTTGCCGCGCCGCTCTTGCTGGCGGCGCTGGTCGCGGTCGCGGCACGGGCTGACCTCGATCCGCTATGGTCGATGTCGGCGATGACCTTGCTGCCGGTTGTCTTGTTCTCGTCGCCATTGCTCAGCGTGAACCGCACCGCGGCCGTAAACATCTTGGCTTTGGCGATTGTGTTGCCGCTGGTGATGCTCGCAGCTTCGCCGGTGATCGCGCTGGTCATTCACCGCCAAGGCGTGCCGAATTACGCCAGCCATTACCGGCTGATCGCGCAGGCCGTCGATCAGGCGTGGCGCGCGCAAAGCGACAAGCCGTTGCGCATCGTCGGCGGCAACCGGCCGGTGGTCGATGGCAGCAATTTTTATTTCGCCGCGCCGCCGGCAACTTTCGTGGTCACCGAGCCGGCGCGCACGCCGTGGGTCGATCAAGCGCGCATCGAACGCGAGGGCATCGCGATCGTGTGTCCGCGCGTGGAACCGGGCTGCGTCAAGGAACTCAACGCCTATGCCGCGCGCTATGGCGGCAAGGTCGAGGACGTAACCCTGGCGCGGAAGTTTTTCGGCACATCCGATACGCCGGTCGATTACCAGATCGCGATCATTCCGCCCCGCTAGGGTGCATCGAGTCGGATCATTCGGGTTTGATGCCGGCGAACTTGATCACCTTGCCCCACTTTTCGGTTTCAGCGGCGATCAGCTTAGCGAAGTCGGCGGATGAGCCCGGAAGCAGCGAGGCGCCGAGTTCGGTAAACCGCCCTTTCGCCTGCGGATCCGCGAGCATGGCATTGATCGCCGCGTTGAGCTTGTCGATGATTTCAACGGGCGTTCCCTTCGGGGCGCCGATGCCGTACCAGGCGCTCGCCTCGTAGCCCGGCACGAAATCGGCCACGGTCGGCAAATCCGGCAGCACCTCGGAACGCGCCAGCGTGGTGACCGCCAACGGCCGCAGCTTGCCTGCTTTGATGAATTCGAGGGAGGTCGGAACGTTGTCGAACATCAGTTGCACGCGCCCGCTCATCAGATCGACCAATGCCGGCCCGCCGCCGCGATACGGCACGTGAATAATGTCCACGCCGGCCATCATCTTGAACAGTTCGCCGGCGACATGGAGCGTGGAGCCGATGCCGGACGAGGCAAAGTTGAGCTTGCCCGGATTGGCCTTGGCGTAGGCGATCAGCTCGGGAACCGTGTGCACGGGCACCGATGGGTTGACCTCCACGACGTCGGGAAAACGAATGAGCCCTGCAACCGGCGTAATGTCGCGCATGAAATCGAAGTTGAGCTGGGCGAACAGGGCAACGTTGGTCGCGTTCGCCGGTGCGGCCAGCAACAGCGTGTAGCCGTCCGGGGCGGCGCGCACGACGGTTTCGGTGGCGATGTTGGTGGCCGCGCCGGCACGACTTTCGACGATGAATTGCTGGCCGAGCCGCTCCGATAGCCATTGGCCGGTGAGGCGCGCGGTCAAGTCCGCCGAACCGCCGGGAGGATAGCCGATGATCAAATGCACGGGGCGCGTCGGATAATCGAGCGCCGAGGCGCGACGAGGCATGGCCGGAAGGATGGCCGGAACGGCGGCGGCACCCGCTGCCAGGCGCAGGAATTTGCGGCGGGGAAGTTTCATGACGATCCCCTGCGATCTCATTAATACCGATAATGATCGGTCTTATACGGCCCGTGCAGCGGCACGCCGATATAGTTCGCCTGCTTGTCGGAAAGCGTGGTCAGCTTGACGCCGATCTTGTCGAGATGCAGCCGCGCCACTTTCTCGTCGAGCTGTTTCGGCAGCGTATAGACTTTCTTCTGGTACTTGCCGGGATTGGTCCACAACTCGATTTGCGCCAGCGTCTGATTGGTGAAAGACGAAGACATCACGAAGCTCGGATGGCCCATGGCATTGCCGAGGTTGACCAGCCGACCTTCCGACAAAAGAATGATGCGCTTGCCGTCGGGAAACTCGATCTCGTCGACCTGCGGCTTGACATTGTGCCATTTCAGATTGCGCAGCGACGCCACCTGAATTTCACTGTCGAAATGGCCGATATTGGCGACAATGGCGCGATGCTTCATCTTGCGCATGTGCTCGATGGTGATGACATCGATATTGCCGGTGGCGGTAACGAAAATATCAGCGCGCGGCGCCGCGTCTTCCATGGTGATGACTTCATAGCCCTCCATCGCCGCCTGCAGCGCGCAGATCGGATCGACCTCGGAAACCATGACGCGGCAGCCGGCCTGGCGCAGTGAGGCGGCTGAGCCTTTGCCGACGTCGCCGAAGCCGGCAATCATCGCCACCTTCCCCGCCATCATCACGTCGGTGCCGCGGCGGATGCCGTCGACCAGCGACTCGCGGCAGCCATAGAGATTGTCGAATTTGGATTTGGTGACGCTGTCGTTGACGTTAATCGCCGGGAACAACAACCGGCCTTCCTTCTCCATCTGATAAAGCCGATGCACGCCGGTGGTGGTCTCCTCGGTGACGCCCTTGACGTTTTTCGCGATCGCCGAATACCAGCCCGGCTGTTCCTTGAGCCGCGTAGCGATCGCGGCGAACAGCACCTCCTCTTCCTCGTTGCTCGGTTTGGCGATGACGCCGGGATTGCTCTCGGCCTGCATGCCGAGATGCAGGAGCAGCGTCGCATCGCCGCCGTCGTCGAGGATCATGTTGGGACCACCACCGTCCGACCATTCAAAGATGCGATGGGTATAGTTCCAGTATTCCTGCAGCGTCTCGCCCTTAACCGCGAATACCGGCGTGCCAGCAGCCGCAACCGCAGCGGCGGCGTGGTCCTGCGTCGAATAGATGTTGCATGACGCCCAGCGCACATCGGCGCCGAGCGCCTTGAGCGTTTCGATCAATACTGCGGTCTGGATCGTCATATGCAGCGAGCCGGCGATGCGCGCGCCGCGGAGCGGCTGTTGCGGCCCGAATTCCTCGCGCGTCGCCATCAGCCCCGGCATTTCGGTTTCGGCGATGGCGACTTCTTTGCGGCCCCACTCCGCAAGCCCGATGTCCTTGACGACGTAATCGGCGCCCACGGGGGAAGTCGCATGGGGGGTCGCATGGGTGGTCGCTGCGTGAGCTTTCGGTTTCGCGGAGGTGGTCATGAGGATCCTTTTCGGTGCTTTTTCTGGTGCCTTTATCTTGCGATCATTTCGCGGGCAGCAGCGTGAAGGAAAAATCCAGCTTGCCGGCGGGCGCGCTGGGGCGGTTTCTAGCAGGGCCGAGCGGCAACGGCAATAAAGACATAAAGATACCTTTATACGTTTACCATGAGCGCTGCCATGAAAGTTGCCGTGAACGCGCCAAAATGCGCCGCACGCCGGTCGATCTCGCCGAGGGAACCAAACTGGTGGTCACCGTGCATCCCTCGGCGCTGCTGCGCATCGAGGATGACAACGACAAACGCGCGGCCTATCGCGATTTCGTCGCCGACTTGAAAGCGGCGGCCGTGCCGAAGCGGTGAACTAATCTAAGGTGTTTTGGGCGGCGGTGCGGCGGGCGGGCGCTGCGCCGCCTTGACCACGCCGGCCTGGGTCAATGCCGCCGCGATCTGCTGCATGCGATTTATCAGATCGACGGCCGCGGCCGGCGGCAGCACCAGGCGGCATGCCGGATAGCGGCGGCCGGTGATCGGCGCATTGGGCTTCATGTCGTCAAAGCGTGTCACGCCGAATTCGATGCGCAGCGTTTGGCCGTCGAAGATCAGCCCGGTAACCGAATCCGCGAAAGTCTCGACCATGTCGGCGCGGTCGACATAACGAATAGTTGCCGAAGCTGCACCAGCCGGTGCGGCGAGACTGGAAGGGGCGGGATTTGAGGTGCTGCCTCTTGCGGATGTCGGTTCGGGACTCATCGGCTTTCTCCTGTTGGAGCGGCTCTTTGCCGGCGACACACTGCGTTTCGGTTTGCGCATACGCAGCCAATCCTAAATCGCCGGGGCGATCAATCAGCTTCGCCGAAGCGCGAGGCAATCAGCGCTTCCAGCGCATCGACGGCTTGGGCAGCTTCGCGGCCGGTCGCAGTTATCGTGATCGAGGTTCCGGGCGCCGCAGCGAGCATCATCAAGCCCATGATCGATGTTCCGCCGACGGTCTCGTGGCCGCGGGTGACGCGAATCTCGGCGTCGAATTTTTCCACCGTCTGCACGAATTTGGCGGAGGCGCGTGCGTGCAGGCCTTTCTTGTTGCAGATGACAAAGGCGCGGACCACCGGCTCTGCGGCGGCCGGCTGCGCCTCGGGCATGCGGGCACTGTTCTGGCCCGTGGCGTTCATTTGCCGGACAAGGTCATTTGCCGGACAAGACCCGGCTGGCGATGGTGACGTATTTGCGTCCGGCTTCCTGAGCCGCGGCGACTGCGTCGGCGAGCGGGCATTCGTCGCGCACCTTGGCGAGCTTCACCAGCATCGGAAGGTTGATCCCGGCCAGCACTTCGACCTTGGGCCGGCTCATCACCGAAATCGCGAGATTCGAAGGCGTGCCGCCGAACATGTCGGTTAAGATCGCGACGCCGTCGCCGCTGTCGACCCGCCGCACCGCTTCAATGATGTCCTTGCGGCGGGCCTCGACGTCATCGTCGGGGCCGATGGTTATGGCCTCAATCTGGGCCTGCGGGCCGACGACGTGTTCCAACGCGGCGCGGAACTCGATGGCAAGCCGCCCGTGGGTCACCAGCACAAGACCGATCATGGAACTCCCCGCGGGCGCGTCCCGGTTGCGCCGCACGAAAGGGGGCACATCATGACCATCTAAAGCCCCGGCGCAAGGGGCATTCTTGGCGTGCTGCGGGGTTTGTTGCATCGCAGTAACGGTAGGTCTTTGCCGACGCCGCGTCCGGCCAACCTGCCGGAATCGCGCGCGCATGAATGCCGGTCGCCGCCCCACTCTCGCAGAATTATGGTTAATCAATCGCCAATCCGGGGCTCTCGACCGCAATAATTGGCCTCTGGAACGCCAATATCACCGCATGACGTGACCATGGCGAGCACCGCGGGCAAGGCCGCCATGCCCGGTGCGACCGCGAGCCGCGGTATCTTTATACCCGCAATTGCAACTTCGCCCCGTTCCGGCAGCCGTTCGGCGTCATCGGCCGCCAAATCGACGACCAGGCCCACGACCGCGCAGGCCTCATAATCGCGCTGCAGAATGCCGACCCCGCGCAGCTCGATGAGCCCTTTCAGCGCGTCAGCCGGACGCACTAAGAGCCGGCCACCGGCCGCCTCAAGATGGACCCGATCGTCGCCGACGAGCTTGGCAAAAAGCAGCGCGCCGTTGCGGGCGGCCTCGATCAGTTCCAGCGCCAGGCGCGATTTGCCCGCGCCCGACGGACCGCGGATCAATACCGCGCGCGCGCCGACCAGCACGGCGGATGCGTGGACGGTCGCCGCGGTCATTCGCGGGGCTTCGCCATTTAAAGGGCGGGGAGGCGGACGATGAAGCGCGCACCGAGAACGCAGGGCTCACCGTCCGGTCCCGGCACGCCGGTGCGGTTCTCGACCCAGATGGCGCCGCCATGGGCCTCGACGATCTGCTTTGAGATCGAGAGCCCGAGACCGGAATTCTGCCCGAAGCCCTGGTGCGGGCGATCGGTGTAAAACCGCTCGAAAATCTTGTCGCGAACTTCGGCTCGCACGCCCGGTCCGTCATCATCAACCAAAATCTCGATGTGATGGCGCAGGCGCCGGCAGCTGACGCGAACCGTACCGCCAGGCGGCGAGAATGAACGCGCGTTCTCGATCAAATTGTCGATGATCTGGCCGAGACGCGAGTCGTGACCCGGCACCTGAAAGGCGTGCATGCCACCTTCAAAACGCAGCGTGACTTTGACGCAATCGTCGCGCTTCACCTCGTTGGCGACCACGACCAGAGTGTTGAGGAGCTTGGTAAAGTCGACCGGCGCCGTTTCCTGGCGCTGCAATTCGGCATCGAGCCGGCTCGCATCGGAAATATCGGAGATCAAACGATCGAGCCGTTTGACATCATGATGGATGACGTTGAGCAAACGTGACCGGCTTTCGTCAGATTTGGCGAGCGGCAAGGTTTCCACCGCCGAGCGCAACGATGTCAGCGGATTTTTCAGCTCATGGGCGACGTCGGCGGCAAAGCTTTCGATCGCTTCGATCCGGCTATAGAGCGCATTGGTCATGTCGCGGAGCGTCCCGGACAGATGCCCGATCTCATCGCGCCGCCTGGTAAAATCGGGGATCTCGACGCGTGAACGGATGCGGCGGCGGACGCTTTCGGCGGCGTCGGCGAGGCGCCGTACCGGCTCGGCGATGGTCCCCGCCAACAGGATTGAAAGCACTACCATCACCGCGGCGGCGATCAGAAAGACTTTCAGGACCGCGAGCCGCTCGGCTTCCACCATGTCGTCGATGTCGGCGCCTTGCGTGGACAGCATCAGCGCGCCGCGCACCGCGCGGAAACGCTGCACCGGCACCGCGACCGAGACGATCACGTCGCCGCGGTCGTTGATGCGCACCATGCTGGCATTGTGACCGTCCAGCGCGCGCGCGACTTCCGAATAGGTCTTGCCGTCGTCCGGTCCGAGTTCGTGATAAAGCGGAAGATCGCCGCGCCCAAGCCACATGCGCAGCGCGATGAAAGCGCGTTCGAAAAAGCCGGGCTTCTCCGCGGTTGGCGGCGGCAGATCGTAACGCAAGATGTCGCCGCGGCCGAACAGATTACGGCTGTCCACGAGCAATATGCCGTCGCGGTCGTAGATACGCGCGCGCGTCTTGGTCGGCGAAACCAGCCGCCGCAAAATCGGCCCCACCCGTTCCGGATTAATCGGGAAATCGAGGCCGTAGAGCGCGTCCTCGTTCGGGCCATAACTCTCGCCGGGATGCAAATTGAGGAGTTTGTCGGGATCGAGCGTGATCGATGAATCGGTTTCCACCGTCGCGGACGAGGCGATGGCGCCGGCAATGATCTGGCCCTGCACCAATAAACTTTGGATACGCGCATCAATCAGGCCGGCGCGAAATTGCGACAGCACGATAATGCCGATCGAGAGTGCGACGAGACCGGTGACGTTGAGGACGACAATGCGGCGGGTGAGGCTCGATGAGCTTTGCGTGCTGAAAAATTGCCAGCCGCGCGCCAGCCACTCGCCGACGGCGGCAAAGCCGTGGCGGCGCGCTTTCGCCTCGTCGAGACCGGTACTCTCGGCTCGGCTATCGACTTGACTATCGACGGCGGCCGCGGCCTCCGTCGATGCTTGTGGGTCTGCAGTTCGATCGAGCACGTCGTCGTCTGCCAGGGTTTTTGATCGGCCTTGCGCCTGTCCTCTACCGCCGCCAGAAGCGGCGGAGAAGAGCGAGAGGCCGGACGCCATTACTACCGCAGGTCAGCCGCCCAGTCAGGAGCCCTGTCAGGAGCCCAGTTCAGGAGCCCTCTTTGCCCGCTTTACCAGCCGAGGCTCCAACACGTCTTGAGAATGATCGCTTTGCGCAAAACTCTCGGCGTTTTGCCCGATCATGTTCGCTTATTCTTTAAAGCGATAACCGACCCCATACAGGGTTTCGATCATGTCGAAATCGTCATCGCTGGCTTTGAACTTTTTGCGCAGCCGCTTGATGTGACTGTCGATGGTACGATCGTCCACATAGACTTGGTCGTCATAGGCCGCATCCATCAAAGCGTTGCGGCTTTTCACCACGCCCGGCCGGCTCGCCAGCGCCTGCAGAATCAGAAATTCGGTCACCGTGAGCGTCACCGGCTCGTTCTTCCAGGTGCAGGTATGGCGCTCCGGATCCATGCGCAGCAGTCCGCGTTCCAACACCTTGCTGTCGGCTTCCTTCGGGATGCTGCCGTCTTTTGGCGCGGCGCGGCGCAGCACGGCTTTGACGCGCTCGACCAATAACCGCTGGGAAAACGGTTTGCGGATAAAATCGTCCGCGCCCATTTTCAGGCCGAACAGCTCGTCGATCTCCTCGTCCTTCGAGGTCAGGAAGATCACCGGCAGATCGGATTTCTGCCGCAGCCGGCGCAACGTCTCCATGCCGTCCATGCGCGGCATCTTGATGTCGAGGATGGCGAGGTCGGGCGGCGCGGTCTTAAACCCGTCGAGCGCCGAAGCGCCATCGGTATAGGTGGTGATGCGATAGCCTTCGGCTTCGAGGGCGATCGACACCGAGGTGAGGATATTGCGGTCGTCGTCGACGAGAGCGATTGTCGGCATGGCGGCCTTCTAACATGAGTCGGCCGCAGCAGCATCAGCCCGGCCCCACAAGCCTTTGAAGCCCCATGTGGGGGCGGAAGTGTGACGAGACAAGGCAAAATCGGGGCAATTAAGGTGGCGAGAGTTCAAGCCGCAAGCCTCAACAGACACCTTAAAACAAGCTAAAACCGGGAACATGGGACGCAAAGATGAAACCCCTTCGGCTCAATCCAATCGAGCCGATGGAACCCAGCGGTCCGGTTCCGAGCGACCGCTGCCCGGCGCGATGCCCGATCGGCTGCCGGAAACTGCACCCGCGCCGGATTTCGATGCGAAATCGGCGGCGAAAATATTGC
>CATPBC010000132.1 GCA_955652195.1 uncultured Xanthobacteraceae bacterium
AGCCAGTGCGACAACCGGCGCAACAGATCGAGATGAGGCCCGCCGTCTTCGAAGCCGCGGGCCCAGAGCCAGATGTGATCCGAGAGCAGCAACGCGACGCGGCCCTCGCCCTCATGCGAAAGGACAAGGAGCGGTTTGGCGTCCGGCCCTTGCATCACGGTTGTTCCGGTGGCGCTGCGGGTGTCCACGATGCGAAACCACTCGCTCCAATGCGGCGGCCGCTCCTCGGAGCCGTCAAGCCCGCGCGTTACCGGATGGCGTTGCCCGAGGTCAGTGAGCTCCGGGCGAAACGCCCGGTCTGTGACGTTGCCGCTCGGCTCAGCCGGCAAAATGGCATCGAGCGGCGTGCGCCAGATGCTGGTGGGACTGGCATAATCCGGTCCGGCTGCGACCAGCACGGCTCCGCCGTCCCGCACATATCGAGTAATATTGTCAAAATAGATGATCGGCAGTACGCCCTGCCGCGCGTAGCGGTCAAAGATGATAAGCTGAAAATCGTCGATCTTTTGCTGAAACAGCTCGCGGGTAGGGAATGCGATCAGCGACAGCTCGTTGATGGGCGTGCCGTCCTGTTTTTCCGGCGGCCGCAAAATCGTGAAGTGGACGAGATCCACCGACGGATCGGATTTGAGAAGATTACGCCACGTTCGCTCTCCGGCATGAGGTTCGCCCGACACCAAGAGGACGCGCAGCTTGTCTCGCACGCCATCGATCGTCACGACGGCGCGATTGTTGACTTGAGTTAGTTCGTCTGCCAGCGGCGAGGCCTCGATCTCGACGATATTCCGCCCGCCATGGGGAATCGGCACCGTAACGGTCTGCGGAATACCGACAGGAACGCTGCGCATTTCGACGATGTCGCCGTCCCGGCGCACCGTCACCTGAGCAGTCTTCTCGCCGGCGCCCTGGTCCTCGACCCGATACGTGATGGTCTGAGGTTGTCCGACGATGCCGAAACGGGGCGCCGCCACCAGAGCCACGCGGCGATCGCGTTCGTCCCGGTGGCCGGTGATGAGCGCATGCACGGGGGCGGAAAAGCCAAGCGATCCGGCGTCGGAGGGAACATCGTGCACGCGCCCGTCCGTGATCATGACCACGCCGGCAAGCCGGTCCGACGGCACATCGGCGAGCGTCGAGCCGAGCGCGGTGAACAAACGGGTCCCGTCGGTCTCGCTATCGGCTTGCCCCGCTTCGATCACCCGCACTTCGAGTCCCGGAATGCGGTGCAGCTGATCGATGATCTTGGCGCGCGCCGCCTCGGTCTGCTGTGTGCGGTCGCCGAAATTCTGGCTTGGGCTCTTGTCGATCACGACGACAGCGACCGAACTCAGCGGATCGCGGTCCTCGCGCGTGAAGGACGGATTGGCGAGCGCCAGGGCGATCAGCGCCAATGCGAGGGTTCGCACGGCGGCGCCGCGGCTGCGCGACACGAAAAGGAGCAGTGCGAATAGACATGCCGCCGCAATCACCGCCCATAGAATTTCGGCGCCGACCAGAGGAGCGAACGCAACACCGATATTCACGGCTCCCTCCTGGTTACTCCTATTGACCTAACCGCTCGAGCAGCGCCGGCACATGCACTTGATCGGCTTTGTAATTGCCGGTGAGCGTGTACATCACGATATTGACGCCGGCGCGGAACGCGAGTTCGCGCTGGCGCGGCTGCCCATCGACCATCGGCAGCATCGGTTGTCCGTCCGGCCGCGTCGCCCAAGCGCCGGCAAAATCGTTGGAGCTAATGATAATCGATGAAACGCCGTCGCCGCCGCGGGCCGGCCGGCCGGAGGCTTCTTGTTGACTCTCGGAAGGCAGCGCCTCCACCCAGAGCTGGCCGCCGTCAAAACGACCGGGAAAGTCGCGTAACAGATAGAAGGTCTTGGTCAGAACGTGATCGCGAGGGACCGGCTCGAGCTCAGGAATGTCCAGCGACGACAGAATCTTTCGGAGTTCGAGCATTCCTGCGCTACGGGTTTCGCCGCCCTGACTTGGCGGCGCGACGACCGCATCACGGGTATCGAACAGAACAGTGCCGCCGTCTTTCATGTAGGCATCGATGCGCTTGAGCGCGGCATCGGAGGGCCGCGGGGCGCCCGGCACGATCGGCCAGTAGATAAGCGGATAGAACACAAGCTCGTCGTGTGCGATGTCGAGCCCTATCGGATCGCCCGGTTCAAGCGCTGTGCGCTGCGCGAGAAACAGCGTGAGCCCCGCGAGCCCGGCTTTGCTGATGGCATCGACTTCGGAATTTCCGGTGATCACATAAGCAAGCTTAGTTTCAAGCGCCGATTGCGGCACATTCGGAGTTGGTGTTTGCGGACTTGGCATTTGTAGATTTGGCATTTGCCTCGGCGTTTGCTGCTGAGCGTGAGCAGTTGCAAGCGTCAGCGTCACGGCGGCCAGCAAGATGATCGACGCTGTTGCCGCAGGCACGCGGCGCGGGATGAGACGCTGGATACCGCCGCCAACGAACAGAACGATAAGTGAATCGAGCAGCAGCAGGCCGACTGCCGCGAGCAAGATTGGGCCGCGCAGGTCCTGCGGCTCGGTAGTCCGATAGACGTCACGGCTGGCACTGGCGAGCGGCGAGAAATCGAGCGCTGTGAGACGATCGGTGACAGCCAAGGTATTGACGGCCAGGAGGCTTTCGGGCGGTCCATAAAAACCTGGGGGATGTTCGGAAGTGGCGCTGCCGGCGAAATCCTCCGGTACCGGGCGTGCGCCCGGAGGCGGCGCGACGAAAGCGCCAAACCCGTCCAGCGTATGGCTCGGCGCAACCATCGCTCGCGCATGTTTGCCTTGAGTGCCGGCGCCTTCTGCAACGACGGTCGTGCCAGACAGCGCCACCACACGCTTGAGCATCTCGACAAATGAGCCGGACAACGGCAGGTCTGACCACCGCGTGTCGCCGGTGACGTGGAACAGCACGATCAAACCCTTGTCGCGGCGGGCGGCTGTGACCAAGGGCGTACCATCGGCAAGCGTCGCCCAAGTGTTGTTGCCAAGGGTCGCATCGGGTTCGGCGAGCACCTGCCGTGTAACAGTTACGTCGTTCGGCACCGGCATGCCGCCGAACGGACTGTCACGAGAGAATGCCGCGAGCGGTTGCGGTTGGTCCCAGCTCAGGCTGCCGCCGAGAATGCGGCCGCCGCGACGTAACTTGACCGGGACGAGGTCGTCCTCGGACGCGGCAAGCCGCGGACCTGCGAACCGGACCAAAACGCCGCCGTCCTCAACCCACCGGGCAAGGCGATCATGCGCATCGCCAACATTGCCGACATCCGTAAGAATCAGCATCGGCAGATTTTGGTCCAGGAAATGGGCGACGGCCTCGGCCGGCGATGCACCTTGTGCAAGGCGGACGTCGGCGAATGGTTCGAGCGCGCGCTGCAGATAATAGCTTGAAGAAAGAAGCGGCTCGGCGACGTCCGCATTTGCACCGGATACGATGCCTACCGTGCGCCGGCGCCACCGTTTGTCCAAAAGCTGGACCGCCCCCGCGGAGCGCTCGCCGGCGATCTCCAGCCGCGCCATCTCATTGCGCAGTTCGACGGGCAATTCGAAGCGCGCTTCGGTCTCGCGATCGGCAGCATTTAAGGTGAATTGTGCTTCGCCAAGCGGAAGACCCTTCAAATCGAGCGCTCGCACTATACCGGTATCATTTGCGGCCGGAGTGGCGCGCAAGATTTTCACTGTCAAAGCGCCGGCGGCATTATCAGCTGCATTAAGCGCGCGTGGCTGAGCAACGCCGCCGGATATAATTGTGAGTGGATGCGCAGCGAACGTCTGCTGCAGGCTGTTTACGAAGGTGGCGCCATTGCCGAGGTCGATGCCATCCGAAAGCCAGACGAGTTCGCTCTCTGGATTGGCCGACAGCAAGCGTGACAGGGATGGCAAGGTTTCGGCGCGATCGACGCGATAGGGAACCGGCTCCATTTGATGCAGTCGCACCCGAGCGGATTCGGCGGTTTCCAGCGAGATATCGCGCGGTCCCTGCGACAGGGGGATGAGCGCAACCGCGCGCCGATCCTCCGCCGCGCGCGTCATGATGTCATCGGCAGTCCGCAGACGCGCTTCCCAGGTGCTCGCTGCCGTCCAACCGTCGTCGATCAGCATCGCGAGTGGCGCGCGTGTTTTCGTCGTCGCCACCGGCGGATGCCAAAGCGGACCGGCAGCTGCGACGATAATGAGCGCGGCAAGAACAAGCCGCAGTAAGGTGAGCCACCACGGGGTGCGGGCCGGGGTCTCCTCCCTGGGGGCGATCGCAAATAGAAGCCGTGTCGGCGGAAAATCGATGCGGCGAGGGCGCGGCGGAATTAAACGCAATAACCACCACAGCACCGGCACGCAGATCAGCCCGGTGAGCACCAGCGGTTCAGCAAAGCCGAGTGGCAGGGAGCCGATCATGCCGGCACCTTGGCCGCGCTCGGCGCGCGTGCCTGCATGTTTTCATTCACGGCGCCGGCACCAATGCGGACGTGCAAAGCGAGCAAAAGTTCGCTCGCCGGGCGGTCGGTCCGGTGAATGCTAAAACTCCAGCCGAGCCGGTCCGTCTCGCTGCGGATTGCGGCGCGATGACGTGCAATTTCCGCCACGTAATCAGCGCGCCAATTCTCGGCGCGGCCTGCGGTGATGCGCCTGCCATCTTCGGGCTCGACGAATTCGATGCGCCCCCAATATGGGAATGTTTCCTCGGCAGGATCGACGATTTGCACAACATGACCGTGGGTGCCCCGGCCAGAGAGTTGCGCGATCGTCTGCCGCACCTCAGCGATGTCACTCCATAGATCCGACAGCAAAACCACTTCGGCGAGTGGTGAGGGTGCAAAGTTCGGCGGCAGACTAGTGCGCGCGTCGCGATCGACGACGATGGCCTGCGCGATCCGTTCAATAACGTTGCGGCTGCCAGTCGGGCGCATCAATCCCGGAATTCCCACGCGCTCGCCGCCTTCGACCAGGACCTCGGCTAACGCCAGCGCAATGACCAGCGTCCGGTACAGCTTGCTATCGCGAACGAGCAGCGAAGCAAAATACATCGATGGCGAGCGGTCGGGCCAAATCCATACCGTATGCGCCGCTTCCCACTCCTGCTCACGTACATAAAGATGGTCGTCGCGCGCCGAGCGTCGCCAATCTACGCGAGAGGCCGGCTCGCCCGAGACAAAGCGTCGATACTGCCAGAAATTCTCGCCCGGCCCGGCGCGCCGCCGACCATGCAAGCCATGAATCACCGTCGCCGCTACGCGCCGCGCTTCCAGAATCAGCCGCGGCATGCTGGCGGCAAGCGTGCGGCCTTCGCCGGATGCGCGAGCCGCAGCCGCAGCATCTGGATAGGTGCGCTGTGCCGAGCGCGAATTTGAAGACGAAGGCTCGGGCGCCATTCGCTCTATCCGATCCGCGCCTTGAGCCGTCCGATCACGGCTTCGAGCGTTTCGCCCTCGGCGCGGGCCGCAAACGTGAGCGCCATCCGGTGTTTGAGGATGGGCTCGGCAAGTTCGATCACGTCATCGATCGAGGGCGCCAGTCGCGCATCAAGCAAAGCGCGGGCGCGCACCGCAAGCATCAGAGACTGGCTCGCGCGCGGGCTCGGCCCCCAGGCAATGAGGTTGGCTCCTTCGCCGCCGTCGGGCCCGGGACGTGCCGACCGCACCAGCGCAAGAATGGCATCGACGACGGACTCGCCCACTGGAAGCCGGCGGACCAGGCGCTGTGCAGCCATCAGATCCTCGGCCGTCATCGCCGATTTTGGCCGCGTTTCTTCTGAGCCGGTCGTTTCGAACAGGATCTTCCGCTCGGCGTCACGGTCGGGATAGCCGACGTCGATTTCCATTAAGAAGCGATCGAGCTGTGCCTCCGGCAGAGGATATGTGCCTTCCTGCTCGAGCGGGTTTTGCGTCGCTAGAACGTGAAACGGCTTTGGCAAATCGTGCCGCGTGCCGGCCACCGTGACGTGTTGCTCCTGCATTGCCTGCAACAGCGCCGATTGCGTGCGCGGACTGGCGCGATTGATCTCGTCGGCCATCAAGAGCTGCGCAAAGACCGGCCCAGAGATGAAACGAAAGCTGCGCTTGCCGGTCTGGCTTTCCTCGAGCACTTCGGTGCCGAGAAT
>CATPBC010000133.1 GCA_955652195.1 uncultured Xanthobacteraceae bacterium
GAAAACCATGGATTGATCAAGCCGCGAGCGTTTCTTTCACGGCATTGACCAGCTGCTTGAGCGTAAATGGTTTTGCCAAGAATACGAATTGTTCCCCATCCGCAGGAAGATGCTTTTGGAATGCGTCCTCGGCATAGCCCGAAACGAAAATGATCTTCAGGGCAGGATTGCGGCGGCGCAATTCGCGCAGCAGCGTCGGCCCATCCATCTCCGGCATGACCACGTCTGAGACGACCAAATCCACCTCACCGTCAGACTTTTCCAGCATCGCGATCGCCTCGACGCCGTTTCCGGCTTCGAGCACGGTGTAGCCGCGCGATGCAAGGCCGCGCGCGTTAAGCTGGCGCAAGCCGTCCTCGTCCTCGACCAGAAGGATCGTCCCCTGCCCGGTGAGATCGGAACTGCCCGGCCATTTGCGATCGCCGAATGCAGTCGCGCCCGCAAAGGACGACGCTTCGGCGGCGCGCTCCTGCTCCGCCGCGACGTCTTGCGCGCTCGCGACATGCCGCGGCAGGAAGATACGAAACGCCGTGCCTTTTTGTTCAACTGAATCGACGTAAACGAAACCGCCAGTCTGTTTGATAATGCCGTAGACGGTGGAAAGCCCCAGCCCCGTGCCTTTGCCGATTTCTTTGGTCGAGAAGAACGGCTCAAAAATCTTGTCGATGATGTTGGGCGCAATGCCCATGCCGGTATCGGCGACCTCGATCAGCACGTAATCGGCGGCCGGCATTCCCTTGGCGTTGAAACCTTCGCATTCCTGCGCCGTCACGTTCGTGGTGCGAACGGTTAACCTGCCGCCGTTGGACATCGCGTCGCGCGCATTCACGGCCAGATTCACGATGACCTGTTCGAATTGCGAAATATCGACCTTTACCGGCCACAGATCGCGGCCATGCACCACGTCGAGCGTGACCTTTTCCCCGATCAGGCGCCGCAACAGCATGGTGAGATCGCTCAAGACTTCGCCGATATCGAGCACCTGCGGCCGCAGAGTCTGTTTGCGCGAGAATGCCAAGAGATGGCGCACCAAGCTGGCGGCGCGGTTAGCGTTCTGTTTTATCTGCATGATGTCGCCGAACGATGGATCGGTCGGCTTGTGCGCATTGAGGAGAAAATCCGTCGCCATCATGATCGCAGAAAGCACGTTATTGAAATCGTGCGCGATGCCGCCGGCAAGCTGACCGACCAACTCCATTTTTTGCTGTTGAGTTACCTTGTTTTCCAGTTCGCGTTGCGCGGTGGTCTCTAGCGCATAGACAATGGCGGCTTCCTGATCGCGCTCCTGCTCCTCGATGGCCGTGACGTAAAACCGGCCGAAGCGCTCGGCGCCGCCAGCCAGCATGGCATCGACCGGTGCGATATCGGTCTTGCCAAGCGCCGCCCGCCGGACTGCCGCTTGCAGGGCCTCGCGATCGCGCTCGGCAATGGTGGCGAGGATGGAGCGGTCCGTTGCCTCGCCACCAGCATCGTGAAACAGGCGCGCGAAGAGGGGGTTGGTACGCACGACACCGCCATATTTGTCGATGGTGGCGATGGCCATCGGCGTGTGATGAAAGAAGCGCATGAAACGGATTTCGGCGGCACGCTGCGGATCGGTGCCGTCGTCGCGCGCCCGATTGAGCACGAGGCTGCGTGACGCTCCAGGCGTGCCGTCAGCACCGTAGGCGACGTTGTGCAGGACGCGCACGGGGAGCGTGCCGCCGCTGCGGGTTCGAAAATCGAGGTCGAGTATCTCGGTCTTGGCCTCGCCGGGCGCCGCTACCAGCGTGGTGAGAAGCGCGGCGCCATCGCCCGCGATCATTTCGGCGAGTTTCAGCCCGCCTGAGCCGACTTGAGCCAGATCGTGGTCGAGCCAAGTGGCGAGCGTGGCATTGAGATAAGTGATCTCGCCTTTGTCGTTGACCGAAAAAAACCCGGCGGGGGCGTGATCGAGGTAGTCGATGGCGTGCTGCAATTCCTGGAAAACATTCTCTTGGCGCTCACGCTCACGCGTTACATCGGCGACCGACCAGACGGTCATGCGCGAGGTGGTCTTGTCGTCGCCGACCGGCCGAATTCGAAACCGCAGCCAGCGCGCCGGCGAGCCTTTCATTCCGGTGACGCGGACCTCTTCTTCGAGCTGTCCACCCTGCCGCGCTGCCTTCAGGAGGCGGTAGATCGCCTCCGACGCGTCGGCATCGCCAATAAACACTCGCTCGACCGGTCGCATGTCGTTTGCATCGCGCGCCGCGGTCAAATCGAGATAGGCCCGATTGGCATAAGCCACCCGGCCGTGCTGATCAGTGACTGCAATCGCCTCCGAAGCGCCGTCGATCACCGCCTTGATGAGCGGATTGCTGGGGCGGGTGGCTCGCACCCGCAGCATGCCGCAGGCGAAGGCGAATAAGGAAAACACGCCCACCGTGGCCAGCACCGCGAGGAAGGCCATGACGTATTGCTCGGTATTGCGACCGCCCAGCATCAGGATCGCGGCGGCCGCCGCGACCAGCGTGATGGCAACCAACAGCACCATGGCGATGCTGCCGCCGCGTTCCGCACGGGAGTTCCCCTCAACGGATGGAGGCGCGCCGGGGCTGCGCACCTCTTGAGCGGACCCTTTTGAGGCCTTGCCGATAACAGGCGCCGACATGAGCTGCTCTGTCATGCCGGATTCCAGTGCCTTGCGCGCCTGAATCGCGCAAGAGCCTTTGCACAAAGGTGCACAGCTGCGACAGCAAGCTGGCGGTTTCCGATGTCCATCGGGTGCTGACCGCCAAATCGCCGAAGTTCCACCGGTTTTGCCTTCAAACCGCCGTTAACCATGAGAATGCTGCCGCGGTCGGCTTCGGCGGGAAAATCGGCTATCGTTATTAAATCATTGCATTTGGTTCGACCGGCGAATATTGCCGGCGCCATTAACATTTAGCTGCATGCTTTAGCCGACGGCCGGCGCGGCATCGAAACGGGGAGTAGCGCGGATGTTTGGGACCTTGTTCGGGGCGGAAGTGCCGCTCGCCGTGCAATTCTTCGTCGCGTTCCTGATGGTGCTGGCAGTCATCGGTGCGGCCGCCTGGGCGATACGACGGTTCGGTAGCGGCCGACTAGCCGCCAGCACGCGCGGACGCCAGCCGCGGCTCGCGGTGATTGATTATGCCAGCGTGGACGGCCGGCGTCGGCTCATTCTGGTACGGCGAGACAATGTCGAGCATTTGCTGATGATCGGCGGCCCAAGCGATATCGTCGTCGAACCCAATATCGTGCGTGCAGTCCCGGCGGCGCGGGATATTGGCCGTGCGCCTGCCGGCATCGAGGCGCTGACCCGCGCCATACCGCTGCCGGAAAACGGCGGATCGTGGCCGCTACAGCCGGAAGCAAATGGCGGATCGCGACCCGCCGCGCGCAACGAGCCGCCACACGAGGATTTGCCTGGTCGGCCCCAGCCCGAAACTTCAGCCCGCCAGCGCGACACGCTGGCGGCGCTCGCCGACGAACTTTCCACGCGCGGATCACCCCCGCAGCGCAGTCGCGGCAATAGCGGTGAACCGCCGCGGCAAGAACAGCGCCAAGAAGCGCGACCGGACGCGCGACAAGAACCTCGTGAACAGCGCGCTGACCCGCGGCTCGAACCGCGCAAGCCGCTGCAACCGGCGGCGAGCGCATCTGCGCCTTCGCCATCCGTTACCGCAGCTCCCGCAGCCGAAACTCCGGCTACTGCCGATCAAAGCCTTGCCGATATGGCACAACGGCTCGAAGCGGCGCTGCGAAAATCGCCCGGCGAAGCACGGCCAGGCGGCGGCCAGGCGCGCTCAGCGCCTGCAGCCGACCAGACCGCACGCAGCGAGGCGTTGCCGACACCACCGCCGCGTCCCGCACGCCCCGGCGAGCAAAGGCCCGTGGCGGCCGAGGCCAGCAAGGTCAATCAAAACAAGACGGCCATCTACGATACGCTCGAACAAGAGATGGCAAATTTGCTCGGGCGACCGACAAAGAGCTGAGGTCAGCTCTCCCATCGGACCTCTGATCTCTGATATCCGTCATTCGCCCGCGGGCATCCGCAGCACGGGCTTGATCGCGGTTCCGGTCGAGGATTCCTGGGCCGCCACATTGATATCGGCCAGATCGTAGAACTTGATCATTTTCTGGATCGGAAATTTGCCGGCGACGATGAGATCGACGAGCCGGGGGATAAATTCCTTTGGCAAGCTTTCACCCTGAACGACACCGCGGACAGTTCGGCCCTGCTGCAAAAACGGCATTTCGATCGCGACATCGGTGCCTGGAGGCGCGCTACCGAGCAGGACGCAGGTGCCGCCGGGCATCAGCGCCTCGATCGCCTCGCGGAACACAGCAGGCTGCGCCGAAGTGTCGAGTGAATAGCGGGCGCCGCCAGTCACGGCGGCTCGGACCTCATCCACGACTCGATCGCGTCCGGTGTGATCAATCGTATGGGTGGCGCCGAGTTCGCGCGCCAAGGCGAGACGATGCGTGTGCACGTCAACGGCGATGATCGGATCGCAGCCTGCGATCTTCGCCGCCATCAGCGCCGATAATCCAACCGCGCCGACGCCGAAAATTGCGAGGCTGTCGCCAGGCTGCGGCTGCATTGCGTTCAGCACGGCGCCGGCTCCGGTCTGGCCGCTGCAGGCGAGCGGGCCCAAGGCTTCCAATGGCGCGTCTTTTCTGACTTTGACGGCATAGCGCTCCTGGGTCAGCGCATACGTACCGAATGAGGATTGCTGAAAGAAGGCGCTGTAGATCGGCGCGCCGTTTTTCGAGATCAGTGTCGAGCCGTCGGCACGCGTGCCGTGCATTTTCAGGCGGCGCCCCTGCACGCAGTAACAATATCTATGCTGCTGGCAGTTCGCGCAGGTTCCGCACCACGGAAATGACATCACTACATGATCGCCGGGTGCCAAGGAACGGACCGCGCTGCCGACGGCATGGACCACGCCGGCACCCTCGTGGCCGTAAACCGCCGGATAAGGCGAAGTGAAATAGCCGTCGCGGCCGTGCAGATCGGTCTGGCACATGCCGCTCGCCACCACCCGGACGATCACTTCGTCCGGGCGCGGATCGCAAAGTTCCAATTTATCGATGGCGAAGGGAGCCGAGCGTTCACGGACCACGGCGGCGGTGATTTGCATTCTAAATTGTCAAAGCCGCGCGCGAAGCTGTCAACGCCGACTAAGGCGCGCCGATGCGACGCGCCAGAGGCGCCTACGTCCTTAATCCTCGCGTTTAATCGTCGCGGTAGACGCGCTCGCGCCGTTCGTGGCGCTCCTGGGCCTCAACGGACAGCGTCGCAATCGGCCGCGCTTCCAGGCGTTTGAGCGTGATCGGCTCGCCGGTTTCCTCGCAATAACCGTAAGTGCCGTCCTCGAGGCGCTGCAGTGCAGCATCGATCTTGGCGATCAGTTTCCGCTGGCGGTCGCGGGCGCGTAACTCGATGGCGCGGTCGGTTTCCGAGGACGCCCGATCGGCGAGGTCGGGATGATTCTGGCTTTCGTCCTGGAGGTGCTGCAGCGTCTCCTTGGCCTCCTTGAGAATATCCTCCCGCCAGTCGAGCAGCTTCAGCCGGAAATAGTCCCGCTGGCGCTCATTCATGAACGGCTCTTTGTCGCTCGGTCGATAGATTCTGGCGTCCGCCCCAAGGCTTATTCCGTCGCTCTTGCCGTTTTTATGGGGCTTATCTGGCGTCCGACCGTTTTTGCCTTTGGCCAACTGCATCTGCGTGTACTCCCGCAACCAACTTCGCGAAGCACCCTCTCGCGCGGCGGCTTATAACCAAGCTCCGTGACAGTGACAACAAGATCGTAGGTGCGGCGCGAAAACCCCGATTCGGCCGTTCTGCTGCGGCCCAGGTAGCGCTGGCTGTGCCTTGTAGGGCGCTTCACCCGCGTGATTTAACAGGTAGCGCTGACTGTGCCTTGTAGGGCGCTTCACCCGCGTGATTTAATTTGCCCTCCTGGAGGCACAAGTTTCATGCGTTTTGAAGGCACCAGCGGCTACGTCGCCACCGATGACTTAAAGATCGCGGTCAACGCCGCGATCGCCTTGGAGCGGCCTTTGCTGGTCAAGGGGGAGCCGGGCACCGGCAAGACCGTCCTGGCGCTGGAAATCGCCAAGGCGCTGGGCGCCCCTTTGATCGAATGGCACATCAAATCGACCACCAAGGCGCTTCAGGGACTTTACGAATATGACGCTGTTACACGGCTGCGCGACAGCCAATTGGGCGACGCCCGCGTCAAGGATATTCGCAATTACATCAAGCGCGGCAAGCTCTGGGATGCCTTCGTCTGCGATGAACGGCCGGTTCTGCTGATCGATGAAATCGACAAAGCCGATATCGAGTTTCCAAACGATCTCCTGCAGGAACTCGATCGCATGGAATTCTTCGTCTACGAGACCGGCGAAACGATTCATGCCCGCCGGCGCCCAATCGTCGTCATCACTTCAAACAACGAGAAGGAATTGCCGGACGCGTTCCTGCGCCGGTGTTTCTTCCATTACATCCGGTTCCCCGATCCGGACACGATGCGCGCAATCGTTGAGGTGCATTTTCCCGGCATCAAGCACCGCCTGGTCGGCGAAGCGTTAAAGCTGTTCTACGAAATCCGCGAAGTGCCGGGCTTGAAAAAGAAACCCTCGACCTCGGAATTGCTCGATTGGCTGAAACTTTTAATGGTCGAGGACATTTCGGTCGAAACATTGCGCGAGCGCGATCCGAAGCGACTGATTCCGCCGCTTCATGGCGCGCTCTTGAAGAACGAACAGGATGTACACCTATTCGAGCGGCTGGCGTTCATGACGCGACGGGAGGGCCGCTAGTGTCCCGATTCCGAAGTTTGTAAGCATTTGCGGCGCGCTCGTACGAACTTCGGAATCGATAAGGACACTAGCAACTCTATCCTTGTAGTGCCGCTTCTGAACCCGAAGTTCGCATCCGAGCGCTCCGCAAACTTGTGCGAACTTCGGGTTCGCGGCACTAGCGCAGGCTCGGGCGCGGGCTAGCTCTTACCACAATGGATGCATGGTGAAGGAGTACGTGGCGCCGAGGCCGAAGGTAAATTGGTTGGGCGAGCCACGCTGGACGACCAACGGCGAATCGGCCGCCGACCCCGTTAGCCGCTCATATTCGA
>CATPBC010000134.1 GCA_955652195.1 uncultured Xanthobacteraceae bacterium
ATCGTGCCGACGCCACGCCGGCTCGATGCTCAGGCCGTCTTCGCGACGATATCGCGCACAATGTCGATAGCGCGGCGCAACAGCGTCATCGAGGCTTCGAGCGTGCGGAAGGCGGCATGGGCGGTGAGCGTGACATTATCCATGCGCGCCAGCGGGTTGCCAGGATCAAGCGGCTCGGCATGAAACACGTCGAGGCCGGCATGCCGGATCCGGCCGCTGCGCAAAGCGGCAATGAAGGCCGCCTCGTCGACCAGCCCGGCCCGCGCGGTGTTGACGAAGATCGCGCCCGGCTTCATGCGCGCGAACTCCGCCGGGCCGAGGAAGCCGCGGGTCTCGTCATTAAGCGTGAGATTCATCGAAATCACGTCCGATCGCGCCAGCAATTCGTCGAGTTCGACGAGCGGCACGCCAGGACGCGGCGACCGGTTCCAGGCGATCGCCTCCATGCCGAGGCCGCGGCCGATGCGTAGAACCTCGCTGCCGATTCCGCCTAGCCCGATGATCCCGAGCGTCTTGCCGAGAAGCTGCACGCCCTCATGCGGCACCCATGTTCCGGCGCGCACTTCGCGGTCCATGCGGGCGATCTCGCGGCACGATGCGAAGAGCAGCGCAATCGTATGTTCGGCGACAGCAGTATCGCCGTAATTCCTGATGGTGTGGACCATGATGCCGCGCGCGGCGAGTTCGGCGAGGTTCATGTAGCTCGCGGGCCCGGTGCCGAGAAACACGATGTGCTTAAGCGCGTCGCAGCGATCGACCAACTCAGTTGGTAGATAGGAATGGTCGTCAATGCAGATGTCGTAGCCCTTGAGCACCCGCGGCAGTTCTTCCGCTGGATAGGGTTGCCGATTGACGGCGATCGCCGGATCGTCGGCGCGCACCACGCGCTGCCAGACCGGCGCGAGCTGATCGTTGCAGTCGAGAAAAAGCGCTTTCATCCCCCTCACCCCGATCCTCTCCCCGCACAGCGGGGAGAGGGGAAGTACATTGACGGTCGATGCGCCGACTTCTAACACATCGCACGCAAGGGTCGGCACGCAAGGGTCGGCACGCAAGGGTCGGCACGCAGGATTAGGCCGCAGGGATTGCAAAGGCCGCTGGGACTGGCCGGCGAGGATTGGGGGGAGCGCGCGACATGCGTCTTGCCAGTTATGCTTTGCACGGCCGGCCGAGCTTTGGTGCGGTCGCCGGCGAGGGAATCGTCGATCTGCGCCCCCGCCTGCATCGCTTCCAGAGCTTAAGCGACGTCTTCCGCGCCCAGGCGCTCGATCAGGCCAGAGCCGCGTCCGAAGGCGTGCGTCCTGACGTGCCGCTTGCCGAAGTCGAATTGCTGCCGCCGCTTGCCGCGCCGGAAAAAATCCTCTGCATCGGCATCAATTATGCCAATCGCGGCCAGGATTATAATGTCACCAACAATCCCAAATATCCGAGCATGTTTTACCGGGCGCCGAGCTCGCTGGTCGGCTCGGGGCAGAACCTGGTGCGGCCGAAAATCTCCGAGCAGCTCGATTACGAGGGCGAAATTGCGATCGTGATCGGTCAAGACTGCAAGCACGTGCCGAAAAATCGCGCGCTCGAAGTGATCGCCGGATTGACCTTGTGCAACGAAGGGACGATCCGCGACTGGACCCGGCACGGCCAATTCAACGTCACGCAAGGCAAGAACTTCGATGCCTCGGGCGGCGTCGGTCCTTGGATCGAAACCGATTTCGACCTGACCAAGCCACTGCATCTCGTCGTGCGCAAAAATGGCGACGTGACGCAGGAAGATACGACGGCCAGCATGATCTTCTCGTTCGCCGACATCATCGCCTATACGACGAGCTTCATGACGCTCAAGGCCGGCGACATCATTTGCACCGGCACGCCGGTGAAAAAGACCGCAAAATCCGATCCGCCGGTTTGGCTCAAACCCGGCGATACGATCGAAGTCGAGAGCCCCGAGATCGGCGTCTTACGCAACAGCGTAGTGGATGAGGCGTGACCGAGAGCGTGCGCGCCGCTTGCGTTATCGGCTGGCCGATCGAACATTCGCGTTCGCCGCTTATCCATAATTACTGGCTCAAACGCTACCGCATTCCCGGCGCGTATCGCGCCGAAGCGGTTCCGCCGCACGAGTTTCGCGAGTTTGTGCAGTCGCTCGCAGCGCGCGGTTATGTCGGCGCCAATGTCACGGTGCCGCATAAGGAAGCCGCGCTCGCCTGGTCGCAGCCCGACGATCGCGCCCGCGCCGTCGGCGCCGCCAATACGCTGTGGCTCGACGGCGTGCTGCGTTCAACGAATACCGACGTCGAAGGCTTTTTGCACAATCTCGATGCTTGCGCTCCCGGCTGGGACCGTAATGGCGGAACGGCAGTCGTGCTCGGCGCCGGCGGCGCCGCGCGCGCCGTGATCTATGGCCTGTTGGAACGCGGCACGCGCCGTATCGTCGCCATCAACCGCACGCCGCGGCGGACGCAAGACTTGCGGGAGCGCTTTGGCACGCACGTTCAGACCGCGGCCTGGGCAGAGCGCGATCGCTGGCTGACCGATGCAAGCTTGCTCATTAACGCGACGACACTCGGAATGCATGGACAGCCCGATCTCGCCATCGATATCGGGCGCCTGCCCGCTGCGGCCATTGTCGCGGATCTGGTCTATGTGCCGCTCGACACGCCGCTGTTACGCGCAGCAAGAGCGCGCGGCCTGCGCACAGCCGATGGGATCGGCATGCTCCTCCATCAGGCGGTGCGCGGCTTCCTGCTATGGTTTGGCAAGAAGCCGGAAATAACTAATGAATTGAAAAGCTTATTGGAACGCGACCTGTCCGCTTCGCCGCCGCGGTCTCAGGAATAACGGCGGTGCGGCTGGGGTTCTATCCCTTAAGCGAAGGGGCCAATCCCCGCGCAGGGAGGACAATAATGACAATTTTGAAGGTGTTAGGCGCAGGGGTGGTCGCTTTGCTATTCGCCGCATCGCCGCAGCCGCAAGACGTGACTTTTGCTCAAGCCATGCAGCAGACCGCGCCGCAGGCGCCGCCAACGGTGCGCGTGCGGGGCACGCTGCAAAGCGTGGACGGTTCTATGCTGACGGTGAAAGCGCGCGACGGCGCGGAAATGAAGGTCAAACTCGCCGATAATGCGCCGGTGAACCAGATCATGAAGGCTTCGCTCGCCGACGTCAAAACTGGCGCCTATGTCGCGGTCACCGGCATGCCGCAGCCCGACGGCACGCAAAAGGCGTTGGCCGTATACATCTTCCCTGAGGCGCAGCGCGGCTTGGCCGAGGGCCACCGGCCATGGGACTTCGCCCCCAACAGCACAATGACGAATGCCACGGTGGATACTCAGGCGGGGGGTGTGGACGGCCAGACGCTGACCTTGAAGTACAAAGATGGCGAACAAAAAATTCTCCTGACGCCGGCCACCGAGATCACGATCGCCAGCAAAAAATCCGCCGCCGATCTTAAGCCGGGCCAGAAGATCTCCGTGTTCGCTGCGAAAAAACTTCCGGACGGCATGCTGGAAGCCCCGAATATCTCATTTGGCGACTACGGCGTGTGGCGCTGAAGTCCAGGCTGGCGATGAAAGCAACAAAATTGCTGGCCGCGTTTGCGCTGTTCGGCGCAATCGCGGCAACCGCGGCGCTGGCGCAGCAGCCGCAAACGACCCGTTTGCGGGGCGTGATCGACAAGCTCGACGGTCACACCGTGCTGGTGAAATCGGCGACCGGCGAGGCGCTCAAGCTTAACCTTGCCGACAAGGTGCTGGTGGTCGCGGTGGTCAAAGCGTCCATGGCGGATATCAAAGAAGGCTTGTTCATCGGCAGCGGGGCAATGCCGCAATCCGACGGTTCGCAGCAGGCTCTTGAAGTCCACATCTTTGCCGAATCCATGCGCGGCACCGGCGAAGGATTCCGGCCGTGGGATGGCGCACCCAACTCGACCATGACCAACGGCACCGTCGGCGCGGCCGTCTCTGGCGTCGATGGACCGGTAATCACCGTCAAGTACAAGGACGGCGAAAAGAAAATCGTCGTGACGCCAAGCGTGCCAATTGTGCGCTATGAAATCGCCGACCTCGGGGCGATCAAACCCGGCGCGCCCTTTTCTGTCATCGCGGCTGTGAAGCAGGCGGATGGCAGTTTCGACGTGAACCGCATCAATGTCGGGCGCGACGGCGCCTCCCCGCCATAATTTTTGAATTGCAGCCACGGCTGCATGTTCGCAGGTTTCTTGGCACGGTGCTTGCTAGTGGTAGTGCATACTATCGCAAGCAAGGAGAGGTGCCATGACATCAACAACGACGCGCGCCGAACTCACCGACAAGCTGCTCGGCATCAAGCGCGAAAACGGCTG
>CATPBC010000135.1 GCA_955652195.1 uncultured Xanthobacteraceae bacterium
GAGTGAGGACGACGCCTTTTTCGTTCTGCAACGTCGCCACTTGCGCACCGCCGATAAACGTAGCTCCCGCTCCGGCCGCGCCATAAACGTCGGCGATGTCGCGGGGAGTTCGCAGATTCGAGACGGTGCCAACCAGCGATATCGTTTTTTTATCCGCCCCAGCTCAAAGTAATGCCTATATCTCCCGGCACTCCGCCCGGGAAATCAACGACGGTGCAGCCGAGCTTATAACCGCGCGGTTTCAAGTGCTTTTGCCAAATTCAAATAGTTCCTTCGGCAGTCCGGTGAGGGTGTTCTCCCAACCGGCTTCCCGCTGATTTATGGCGCGACCGCGATCTGTGCAGAGTTGGTTCGGAAAGCGGATTACCAGAACCTCAGTCATCCCGTTATTAGCCGCTCGCTTGATAATGGCGGCGGCGCGTGCGAGCCGATCCTCGTCGGACACTCCGGATGGCTTGGAAAATTTTTCTAGCAGAGCTTGCTTCTCGGTCTCTGCTGCAGTCGCTTCGCGGGCGCTCGCCGAAGCCTTATCGGCTTCCTTAAGCGCGATCTGCTCCATGACGTCCTTCGCCGATGGCAGGGCTGCGAATGGATCACTGACGCTCGCTGTTTTTGCTTCAGCCAGATCACGCTCCCTTGTCACGCTCCCTTATCGCTGCGTCCCATATAGGGCGCATTTTGCGGCAATGATTTGATCTGACGCAAAAGACTATAACTGATAGGCTGATATCTGGGTAGGCGGTGCAATAGGCGGGGTCGTTAATGCAGATCCACGGCCAGATCGTAGCGCTGAATTCCAATTTCGTTCGACAGCTCGCCGGTTTCTCGGTCTCGGCCGGCGGCGTCTTGCTCGGCGCAACTGCAATTTCTGCTTGCCTGCTCGTCGCTCCTGCCAACGCGCAACAAGGTACGCCGTCGGTCGGCACCGTGTATGCGGAACGCAAGCCGATCGCGCAGACACTCGATCTGGTTGGACGCGTCGAGGCGGTAGATCGCGTTTCGATCCAGGCGCGAGTCAAAGGCTACTTGGACGCGGTTCTGTTCAAAGAAGGCGACTTCGTCAAAAAAGGCGCTCCGCTTTATCAAATCGAGAAGGGCTTATTTCAAGCCGCCGTTGAACAGGCCCAGGGTGCTTTGGAGCGCACAAAAGCTGCCAAGGTCTTGACTGTGATTCAATTGCAGCGGGCGGAAGAGCTGTTGGCAAAAAGCGCCGGAACGGCGGTCGCGCGCGACCAGGCGCTTGCAGCGGACCAGCAGGCGCAGGGTGCGATACTGGCTGACCAGGCGAATCTCGATACCGCGAACATCAATCTTGGCTACACCGATATCGTCTCGCCAATTTCCGGGAAAATCAGCAGAACCAATATTACCGCGGGCAACGTCGTCGGCCCCGACAGCGGTCCGCTAACGCTGATAGTTAGCCAGGATCCGATGTATGTAACTTTCCCGGTGAGCCAGCGCGAATTTTTGCGAGCGCATGTCAGCGGCGGTCAAGTCGATCCCAAGGCAATCAAAGTCAGAATCAGATTTGCCGACGGATCGCTCTATAACCAAATTGGCTCGATCAATTTCGTCGATGTGTCGGTCGATCGTGCCACGGACACGGTGACGGTACGCGCCACAATGCCCAATCCGGCCGGCACCTTGATCGATGGTCAGTTCGTCACCGTAGCACTTGAGACTGGAGAGGCCGGTGAGAAGGTCGTGGTCCCGCAAGCTGCATTGATCGCGGATCAGGAAGGGATCTACGTGTTTATTGTTGAGAACGGCAAGGCCGTCATGAAACGAATAAAGGCCAGCGGCGAAGACGGACCGAATGTCGTTGTCGACCAAGGATTGCAAGGCGGCGAGCAGGTCATTGTAGAGGGGCTCCAGAGCGTTCGTTCCGGACAGCCGGTCCAGGCAAGTCCGATGTCGTCCAGTCTCAATCGGAGCTGAGCCGATGCTCTCCTCCATTTTCGTCGACCGTCCCCGACTCGCCGTCGTTATCGCCATCGTTACGACGATCGCCGGCTTGCTGGCGCTGTTCACGATTCCTATCGCGCAATATCCCGATATCGTGCCGCCGCAGGTATCCGTTACGACGCTTTATCCAGGCGCGAATTCGGGTGTGGTCGAAGCGACTGTCGCGCAGGTCATCGAAGCGCAAGTCGTCGGCGTCGACAAGATGATCTATATGAAGAGCACGAGCGGCGACGACGGCAGTTACGTGCTCACGGCCTCGTTCGAGCTCGGCACCGATCCGGACATCAATACCGTCAATGTCAATAACCGCGTGCAGGTGGCTCTCGCGAGCCTGCCGCCGGAAGTTCAACGGCAAGGAGTGGTGGTCAAGAAGAAATCGTCGGCTTTGTTGGGCGTCATTGCGGTCTATTCGCCCAAGCACACCCACGATCCGTTGTTCCTCTCCAATTACGTTACGATCAATCTTCTCGACCAGATCAAGAGTACGCCCGGCGTTGGCGATGCCACGCTCTGGGGCCCGCAGGACTACGCGATGCGGGCCTGGGTGCGTACGGATCGGTTGACTGGGCTCGGTCTGACTACCGGCGACATTATCAACGCAATCCAATCACAGAACGTTCAGGCTGCGGTCGGCCGGATCGGCGCGCGACCGATTTCGGATGATCAGCAACTCCAGCTAAATATTCAGACCAAAGGCCGCCTGAGCAGCGCCGCAGATTTTGAAAACATAGTAATTCGGGCCAATCCCGACGGATCCCTGCTTCGTCTTCGCGACGTGGCGCGAGTCGAACTGGGCGCCGCTAATCTCGATCGCGACACGCGGCTAAACGGCGGGCCGGCTGCCGCGATCGCGATCTACCAGGCGCCAGGCGCCAACGCCATTAAGACATTAAAGGCGGTTCGAGACCGCATAGCCGAAGTGCAGAAGAGATTCCCGGAGGATTTGGCCTGGAAGGTCACCTACGATCCAACGGTTTTCGTCACCGACACCATACACGAGGTGCAAAAGACGCTGGTCGAAGCGTTCATTCTCGTAGTCCTCGTAGTTTTCCTTTTTCTCGGCAGTATTCGGGCGACGCTAATTCCGACATTCGCGGTACCAGTCAGCCTGATCGGAACGTTCATTGCCCTCCTGGCGGTCGGCTATTCGGCAAATACCGTTTCGCTGTTAGCCATCGTGCTGGCAATCGGCATTGTGGTCGATGACGCCATCGTCGTGGTCGAAAATGTCGAACGCGTCATGGAAGAGCATCCCGAACTGTCGCCGGCGGCCGCGACCAAGAAGGCAATGACGGAAATCACGGCGCCGATCATTGCAATCACATTGGTGTTGTTGTCCGTTTTTGTGCCGGTGGCGTTCATTCCAGGTATTTCTGGGGAGTTGTTTCGGCAGTTTGCGGTGACCGTCGCGGTCGCGATGTTTCTGTCCGCCATCAACGCGCTGACGCTGTCGCCGGCGTTGTGTGCGACTTTGTTGCGTCCGCATCACGGGCCGCGCCGCGGCGTCATGGGTTATGTCATGCGCTCCATCGATCGGGTGCGCGACGCCTATGGCTCCGCAGTAGCGCGTATCGTGCGTATCTCGATCATCGGCTTGGCTATGGTCGCAGTCGCCACGGTCGGCATTGTCGGCCTCGCCAAGATCACGCCAACGGGATTCCTTCCCGAGGACGATCAGGGCGCACTCTTCGTCGTCGCGCAGCTACCGGGAGGCTCTTCGGTCGCGCGGACGACTGAGGTCATCGGTCGGGCCGAGGCGATCTTGCGTGAAGAAAAGGAGGTTGAAGACATCACCTCTGTCGTCGGCCTGAATTTTATCGATAATTATTCGCAGTCAAACGCGGCCTTTCTGGTCGTTACGCTCAAGCCTTTCGAAGAGCGCAAGGCTCAAGATCTCAGCGTCAACGCAATGATCGGGCGTCTTGGCCAAAAATTCCGCCAAATTCAGGGTGCCACCGTCACGCCGCTTGCTCCGCCGCCGATTCTTGGCCTCGGCACCGGAGGCGGCTTCTCTTATGTGTTGGAAGATTTGCGCGGCGGCGACCCTAAGGCCATGGCCCAGGCGCTGCGCGGCCTTGTTGTCGCAGCAAACCAGGATCCGCAGCTGAGCCGAGTATTCAGCACCTTCTCGGCGACGAACCCCTCGATCTATCTCGACATCGATCGGGACAAGGC
>CATPBC010000136.1 GCA_955652195.1 uncultured Xanthobacteraceae bacterium
CGTGTAGTTCGTCTCCTTCAGATAGGTCAGGACGCCCTGCTCCATCTGAATGCCGCCCTGCGCGAGCGGGCCGGTTTTCACGGTAAGTAGCCCAAGGCGAAATGGTTCTGTTTCCGCGACCGCAGGCGCTGGGAAACGGGTGAGCGCAGCGGCCGCCCCGGCGACACTGCCGGCTAAAATTGTGCGGCGGCTTACTTTGCGAGATTTGGTCTTGCCAGGCATGCGTATCCTCCCTTTTCCCCGTCTTGTGGCCCGCGGGCGGACGAGCCGTAATTTGTTAGCCGCTACTAACGGTCATGCTTACGACGGGCCCGCACAATTGCTGCGAGCGCCGCAATCAGACCTATCATTGGCGAGGTAACGCGCGGTGTAAAGCCCGCTAGTGTCGCGTTTTTCTCAACGTTCCTCAGCGGCGGATAGTCGCGATCATTTAGCCGGCCTGTCGCCCACGCTTGGGCGGAATGATTGGAAGCAGCAGATAGGGTCGTGCCACGCCGCCGAAATGCAGGCCGGTGACGCCACCAAAGATCTCCGCGGCCCGGTCGCGAGGATTATCATGCAAGAACGGGCCGCAACCGGTCAGCTCGTTCTTGAAATTTGAAAGCCGGCCGCCGCTGCCTCCCGGATAGACGTAATCCTTGCCGCGCACCGTGAGACCGATGCGATAGCCTTTGGGCACAACAATCGATGTCGGCCAAATTTCCACGTCAAGTGTGACCACTTCGCCGGGCCTAAGCGGCTGCTTTTTACTGTGCGTGTGATACGGCCGATATGGTGTCGATATTTTTTTATCGAGCTGGCGGTGCGAAGCGCGCAGCCAGCCTTGGCCGATCGGCGTGTGCGGATCGATGGCGCCCTGAAATACCACTTCCTTCATGTCCGGCGAGAACACGCGCAATACGACGAAAATATCGGCATCGCCGGTCGATGACGAGACGTAGAGTTTAACCGCCGAAGGCCCGGTGATCTCGGTTTCGCTTTCAAGCGGCGCCGTCAGGAAGGTGACGCCATCGCCCATGGCGTCAAACCGAACCACCGATTTTTTATGCGAAGGTTTGTTGGCAGCAAGCACTCCTGCGGGATCGAGATGGAACCGCGTCCATTTGGTGCGCTTAAGCGGCCATTCATTTTCCGTGCGCTCGACGAAGTGATCGATGTGTCTAACCTGCAGCTGGACCGGCGGCTGCTTGTCCCAACCGTTCTTCTTGCCGTGCAAGAAGTAATCGAAGAAACGCAGTTGCAGATTGCGGCCATAATCGGTGTAAAAATGGGTCCAGTGCTCGATGCCGTGCGCTTCTAACCATTTCTGCTTGGCGGCGGCGCGCACAAAACCCTCGAAACTGCCGCGCGGATGCAGTCCCTGGCCGCCCCAATTGGCCGCCGAGAGGAACGGCGTCTTCACCTTGGACCAAATCGGCGAACGCGCCTTGTGATAATCGTCGTCCAGCGGATGCGCGAGTATCTCTGTGCCGAAGTCGCTGCGATTTTTTGCCAGATCTGCTTCGGACAAGAACTCAGGACCGCAAACAAGCTCGCCGTGCACGCGGCTTCGTTTGCCGCGCTCGCCAGCGCCGTATTGCACTGTCTTGACTTGCATGTCGTACCAGTTTTCCCAAAACGTGCTGAGAATCCCGCCATGATGGGTCATATCGCGATACCAGTCGGCGGCGCCCTCCCAAATGCACATGGCCGAGAGATGCGGCGGCTGTAGGCTGGCGACGTGCCACTGATTGATGGCGTAATAGGAAATGCCGTTCAGTCCGACTTTGCCATTCGACCAGGACTGCACACCCGCCCATTCGATGCAGTCGTAAAAGTCCTTAGTCTCACGCGGCGAAAAATGATCGATGTAGCCGGGCGAACATCCGCAGCCGCGGGAGTCGACTCGCACGCAAGCATAATTGTGCGGTACCCATTTTTCCGGATCGACGACTTCCCAGCTCTGATAGAGGTTGCTGGATCCCGCCGTGACGTCAGGATGCCGCTCCGCCATGCGCTGCCAGGCGCTCGGATAACCGTCCTGGAAGGCAAGTCCTTTGGCATAAGGACCGTAACTCAAGATCACCGGATAACGCCCCTCAGCAATGGGGTAAAAAACGTCGGCGCGCAGCACCTGACCGTCGTCCATCGTGATCGGTATGTTCCAATCGATCTGCATGCCGTCGCGAGTCTCGCTGCGCTGTTCAAGACTCTTGCGGTCGCCTGCGACCGCCGCCATGCGCGCTTCGCCTTCAAGAGATGACATCACAATTCCTCCCGCGCTGCCTTTCCTTGCGGCGAGCTAGCGCGAACGGCACTGTCACGCAGCGCTCGCCTACGCAGTTTTGGCCCGGCCTTTACCGCGTTTAACGCCGGCCATCTTTTCCAGCACAGCGCAAACCGCGGCAGTGTCTTCGGCAGAATGGCCGCTCCGCAGCGCCTTGGCATAGATCGCTTTGCTGGCGTCGAACATTGGCGTCGGTACCGCGATTTTGCGGGCATAGCTGCCGATGACGTCCATATCTTTCTGCCAGACCGATATCTTCATGGTGGGATTGCGGTAGCTGTTCTTCACCATCATCGGCGCGCGCAATTCGAAGATCCGCGAATTGCCAGCGCCGGTTTTGATCAGATCGAAGATGAGCTGCGGCGGCAGCCCAGCTTTCATGCCCAGCACCATGGCTTCCGCGCTGGCGACGTTATGGATAGCGACCAGAAGATTGGCGACATATTTCATGCGACTGCCGTTGCCGAATACGCCGACATCGTGCACGGCGCGCGTGAAGTCGGAGAATAGACCGCGCAATTTCTTTATTTCTCGGGAATCACCCGATGCGTAGACGACAAGATCCTTCGTCAATGCCTGCGCGCCGGTGCCGCTGACCGGGCAATCGAGCATCGCATGACCAGCCTTGCGCAGGACGGATTCCGCCTTGGCTTTATCCTCCAAAGTGAAAGTCGACATTTCCACAACGACTCGGCGCGGCAGATCGGCTCTCGCAATCGTCGTCGCCGTTTCAACAAGCGCGGACGGCTTGGGCAAGCTTATGATGATGGTGCGAGCTCGGCGGGCCACCTCGCCGGCATCGGCGGCAATCTCGGCTCCGAGCTTGGCGACAGCGCGCCGGCGCCCCGGAGCGATATCATAGCCGATCACACGCCAGCCGGCGGCCACCAGGCTTTGCGCGAAGGCGCCGCCCATAATGCCAAGTCCGACAATGCCGACGCTATCTTTCTTTGTTCGAGCCATCGCATTCCCGCTCCGATTTTCCCCAAGGATCCGAGGCTATCGCATTCGGTTGCAATGCGCACAAGCGGCTTGTCGTTCCGTCGCTTGCGAATGGAGGACGTCCGCATCGATCGACACCCCGCGTGCGGAGCATAGGCCGGATTGGTGGTCTCAAATGGCACTAGTGTCCCGATTCGGAAGTTCGCATTCTTTGTCGGCACGCTCTCATGCGAACTTCGGAATCAAAGGGACACTAGCAATTATATAACGCTAGTGCGGTTTTTGGATTTGAAGTTCCTATGAGAGCCTCCGACTAAACTATAGGAACTTCAAATCCACCGCACTAGTTGTGGTTTGATCGTTCGCAGGTTAAGGCCTACGCGCTGATGATGGCGGGGAGGATGGTATGAAGCTTGGTGTTGCCGGTATCGGCAAGATGGGCGCTGCCGTTGCGGCGCGGCTGATCGAGGTCGGCCACGAGGTGGCGGCCTGGAATCGCACGCCGGAAAAAGCCAAAGCCGTCGCCGGCGCGAGTGTCGCGGCAAGCCCGGCGGAGCTGGCGCAAAAAAGCGAAGCCGTACTCAGCATTCTTACCGATGCGGCGGCCCTGGATGCGGTCTATAACGGCCGCTCCGGTCTTCTTGACGGCAACGTCGCCGGAAAGCTCTTCATCGACATGAGCACCGTCTTGCCCGCCACTGAAACCGCGCTTGCCCGCACGGTACGAGCAACAGGTGCGGCCTTCGTCGAATGTCCAGTCGGCGGCTCGACCGGTCCGGCACGCCAAGGAAAGCTCATCGGGCTCATGGGCGCCGAAGCGGCCGATGCGGCGCGCGCACGGCCGATCCTCGAACAATTGTGCCGTCGGCTGGAACATGCCGGGCCGGTTGGCTCGGGAGCAGTTCTGAAATTTACGATCAACCTGCCGCTGATGGTCTACTGGCAGGCGCTCGGCGAGGCGCTGGCGCTCACGCGCTCGCTTACAATCGATCCGGACCGGCTCATGGATCTTCTTAGCGATACTTCAGGAGCGGCCAATGTTCTGAAAGTGCGCGCCCCCGGCATCGCTGCGATGCTCAAGGGCGGCGCTGGCGGTCCGGTCACTTTCGATGTCGATGGCGGCATCAAAGACATGCAGTCGATGCTCGCCGAGGCCAAATCGCGCGGCATCGAACTGCCGCTGGTGGAGCGGACGCTGGCCTGCTACCAAGAAACCAAGCAGCATCGCTCGGGCAATGCTGAAATTTCCGCCGTTTCGGTCTATTGGGCCGACCGCGATCCTCGCTAAATCCTTCCCAACTAATCGGAGCCATTATGTCCGCTGTCACGCTCGCACAAGCCTCCATTATCGTCGACGCCGCGCTGAAGAAGGCGCGCGAGAGCAATCTGGCGCCGTTGGCGGTCGCCGTGCTCGACAGCGGCGGGCACCTCGTCGCGTTCAAGCGCGAAGACAAATCCGGCATTTTGCGTTTTGACATCGCGTTCGCCAAAGCCTGGGGCGCGCTCGGCATGGGCTTCGGTTCGCGCACTCTCGCGAGTCGCGCGGCGAAAACCCCACAGTTTTTCACTATGCTCGCGGCGGCCAGCGGCGGACGCATTGTCACCAATCCGGGTGGCGTATTGATCCGCGACGCTAGCGGTAACTTGCTGGGCGCCTGCGGTATTTCCGGCGATACGTCGGATAAAGATGAAATCTGTGCGGTGGCCGGCATCGAGGCGGCGGGGTTGAAAGCGGAGCCGGGAACGGACTAGCTGTTTCTGAGAACGAGCGCACCGAAAGTCGCTTTGACTTCTTGGCAGCTTTTGCCAAGTGCTTTGAGCGGCGCGCTGGCCGGCCAATCAAATAACACGAGAACAGAGAGAGGAGATTTCCCATGAAGATTTTTTCATTTTGGCGCTCGCTTGCGACTTATCGCGTGCGGATTGCACTCAATCTCAAAGGGCTCGTTCCTGAGGAGATCATCGAAGTTAATCTAATGAAAGGCCAACAGCGTCAGGCCGAGTTTCGCGCGGTCAATCCAATGATGGCGATTCCAGCGCTGGTCGATGGCGACGGGCCGGCTTTGTTCGAGTCGCTGGCGATCATCGAATATCTTGACGAAACCCACCCTAACCCGCCGTTGTTGCCGCGCGATCCACGCGGCCGAGCGCGCGTACGCGGATTAGCGCAGATCGTTGCCTGCGATTCGCATCCGCTGATCGTGCCGCGGGTGCGCGAATATCTGGAACATGAATTTAAGCTCGACGAGGCGGCGCGCACGAAATGGTGCCAACATTGGCACACCGCTGCGCTGACCGCTCTCGAAGCGCACCTGGCAGGCCCGGCCACCGGGCGCTATTGCCACGGCGATACGGTCACACTCGCGGACATTTGTCTCGCCAGCCAGGCCGCCGGCGCAAAATTCTTCAATGTCGATACGGCGCGATTCCCGAATTTTTCGCGGATTGCGAATTCTCTGGCGACAATCGACGCCTTTGCGCGCGCCCACCCATTGAAACAGCCGGGCGCGCCTGCGGCGTGATCGCGCTTACCACCACTTGTGGAAGTGATGCACCGGCCCGGAGCCGGATCCTATTTCCAGCCGGTCGGCAGCCTTGAGGGCGGCACTAACATAGTCTTTGGCTTCGCGCACAGCGTCGGCAAGCGAAAGATTTTTGGCGAGACCGGCGGCAATTGCCGACGCCAGCGTGCAGCCGGTGCCGTGGCTATTGCGCGTCTCAATACGCGGCACCGCCAATCTCGTGCAGGCGCTGCCCTCGACCAAAAGATCGGCGCTTTCCGGTCCCCTGCCGTGACCGCCCTTGATCAGCACCGCTCGGGCACCCAGCGCAAGCAGCTTTTGCGCTTGTTCATACATCTCCTTTTCATCGCGCGCCTCATTTTGACCGCTAAGAGCGGCCGCCTCCGGTAAATTGGGCGTGACCAGCCGTGCATGCGCCACCAATTCGCGCAACGCGCCGATCGCATCGGCATGCAATAGTTTTTCACCTGAACTCGCGGCCATGACTGGGTCGAGCACCACATTGCGCGCAGGGTGACGTCGCAATCCGCCGGCGACAGCGGCGATCGCCGCAGCGCTGCCCAGCATCCCAATTTTCACGGCACTGACGTCAAGGTCGGAAAACACGGCATCCATTTGTGTGGCAATAAAATCGGGCGGCACCTCATGAATGGCAAAAACGCCTTTAGTGTTCTGTGCGGTGAGCGCCGTCACCACGGAGGCTCCATAGACGCCAAGCGCAGAGAAGGTTTTTAGATCTGCCTGAATGCCGGCGCCGCCGCCCGAATCCGAGCCAGCAATGGTCAATGCGATCGGAACGCCCATTACGCGCCTCGCTTGGCCAGCATTCCATCGACAATGTCACGCAAGGTGCGCGCAGCGGCCGCCGGATCGGGCGTAAGCGACAGCGCCGAAATGATTGCCACTCCGTCGGCGCCGGCAGCGATCACTTCGCCGGCATTGTTGGCATCGATCCCTGCAATGCCGCAGACCGGCAAATCCGGGGCGCGGCAGCGAAGCGCTGCGATGATTCGAGCGAGACCGGCAGGGCCAATCGGTGGATTGTTCTGTTGCTTGGACGCGGTGACATAAACACCGCCGCTACCCACATAATCGATCAGAGCGAGCGGCGCCGCCTCGGCTTCCGCGACCGATTTGATAGACAGCCCGACGATCGCGTCGGGTCCAAGCAGTTGTCGTGCATCCTCAACTGCCATGTCGTCCTGGCCAAGATGCACGCCGTCGGCGTCCGCCGCCATCGCCACGTCGACACGATCATTGACGACAAATGGCACGCCGGAGTCTGCCAAGGCTTTTTTGATTGCTCTCGCCTCCTCGATCATGGCGCGTGTTGCCGAGAGCTTGTCGCGCAATTGAACGAGCGTCGCTCCGCCGCGGGCGCATTGTCGCGCCAAATCGGCGAGTTGATGGCCGCCGGCGCGCTCGGGATCGACGATGGCGTTGAGACGAAGATCGACACGCATCACGATACCTTGAGGCGGCTGCGCAACGTCCCGCGATCGAGCCCATGCAGCGCGTCGATCATGGCAGCCGCGAAGCTGCCGGGGCCATGCGCGCGCTGCGCCGCGAGTTCGCCGGCGACGCCGAATGCAGCGAGAGCCGCGAGCGTCGCCAGCCAACGATCCGACTCTACGGCAAGCGCGGCGCAAACAAGGGCTGCGCCGGCGCAGCCCATCGCGGTAACCATTCCCATCAATGGATGGCCGTTCGCAATGGCGATGCCGCGCCGACCGTCTGTGACCGTATCGATGTCTCCGGTGAGCGCGACTATGGTCGCATGCCCCTCGGCAAAGCGCGCCGCCGACTCGCCATCTGCCTTATCGCCGGAGAGAGTTGCGAACTCCGCATGATTGAGGCGCACGACCGCAGGATGGCTGGCGACCAGCACACGCGCGAATTCCGCCCGCGCCGGCGAGCGTTCAATGAAGACGGGGTCGACCAGCCAGGGCAACCCTTTATCCGCGGCCATCGCAACCGCGCTCTCGATCGCGGATTTACGCTCGCGATCAAAGGTGCCGAGATTGACCAGGACCGCGTTGGCGCCAGCGACAAAAGGCCCGATTTCATCAGGCGAAATCGTCATCGACGGCACAGCGCCGGCAGCGAGCAGCATATTCGCCGTATATTGCTGGGCCACCGAATTGGTTATGCAATGCACGCGGGGGGCGCGCTCACGGATACGGGCGAGCACGTCGGCGGCAACATTGGCAAGCTCGATTGGTGCATGCATTTTTTATCCAGTCGCGCCAATTCTACAATGCTTCTTCGGGCTCGTGCAGTCCACCCGCTCTGGTATAAGATATGGATCGGGTCGGAGGCGCGCATGATCCCTTTTTTCGTGCAGATCAAATGCCAGCTTGGCAAAGCATACGACGTGGCCGGCAAGCTCGCTGATGCCGAGATCGCTTCCGAAATTTATTCGACGGCCGGGGACTTCGATCTCTTGGTCAAGTTCTATGTCGAGCCCTCGACCGACATCGGCCATTTCATCGCGGAAAGGGTCCAGACCATTCCCGGAATTGCCGATACGCGCACCATTATCACCTTTAAGGCGTTCGGAGCGTCGTAGCCGCCTCGCCTGGATGGAGGGCCCGTGCATGGCGGCGCTGCATCATTGCCAACCGGCGCTCGCGCCAGATCACGAATAGGCCTGCGGCCGCGATAATTACCGAACCCAAAACAATTGCTTGCGTCGGCGCTTCGCCGAACATCGCGTATCCAAGGATTAGTGCCCAGATCATCGACGTATAGTCGAATGGAGCGACTACGGACGCGGATGCATGCCGGTAACTTTCGGTCAGGAAAATGTGTCCGGTGCCGCCCAGAAAACCTATGCCGATGAGCGCGGCGAGCTCGGTCGGGGTTGGCCCGATCCAGCCGAACGGCCAAGTCGCCAGGCCAGCGAGCGCACAGGACAGTGAAAAATAGAAGACAATCGACGAGGTGGACTCGCTCTCCGCCAAGCGACGGGTCTGAATGACCGTGCCGGCATTGGCCAATGACCCACCGATCGCATAGAGGATACCGACGAGGCTTGTTGCGCTCGCCATAGCGACAGTCAGTTCGTCACCCGAAAGGTGCGGCGAAAGCACCACCAGCACGCCGACAAATCCGATGGTAACGGCCGACCAGCGGTATACGCGCACACGCTCTTTCAGGATGAGGGCGGCCAGCGCGACGCTAAATAGCGGCGAGGTAAAGGCAATGGCGTTGGATTCCACAAGCGGCAGCCGCGCCACCGCGCCGAAATTGAAGAACATGCCGGCGATGCTCAGCACGCCCCTACCCGCTTGTCCAAGCGGTCGATCGGTACGCACCACCGCGGCAAGCTCGCCGCGCCAAGCATAGACAACAAGGAGCGGCACGAGCGCGAATGCCGAGCGATAAAACACCACTTGCCCGATCGGATAGCGCGCCCCGAGATAACGGACCAAGGCCGACATCACCGCGAATAAAAGCGCCGAAACGAGCTTGAGCGCGATGCCTCGAGTCGGATTCATCGGGGTCAAGCGCGGCTACTCGGCATCACTTGATGTCCTGGTCTTTGTTCGGCGGCGGTGTGGGCCCCTGTCGCGGCGGCAGCGCTGCGACATAGCTCGCTATAGCGGCCCGGTCTTCCGGAGAAAGCAGCGAGGTGCTTCTGATCACGTCAGCCATGGCGCCGCCCGCAAAATCGCCCGATGGCATCATGCCGCCATCGAGAAAGCTCGCGATATCTTTCTCGGACCACTTCTCATCGTCACGCTGGAGTCCGACTGGCGTGATGTTCGGCACCCAGTCGCTGCCGTCCGGCGACGGCCCGCCGGCGAAGCGCTGGCTTTCGATAATGCCGCCGAGGACGTTTCGCGGGCTGTGGCATTCGGCACAATGACCCGGCCCGTTCACGAGATAAGCGCCGCGATTGTATTGCGCCGATTTGGACGGATCAGGCACAAAACTTCCCTCGCCCAGAAACAGCAATTTCCATATGCCGAGCAGACGTCGTTCATTGAATGGAAACGACAACTCGTGGCGGCGCGACCTGCCCGGCACCGGCGGCAAAGTTTTGAGATAGGCAAAAAGATCGCGCACGTCATCGAGCTGCATATAGCGATAGGAGGTGTAGGGAAATGCAGGATAGAGATTGGTGCCGTGATCCGACGTTCCTTTCCACAATGCGGTGACGAAATTTGCCTCGGACCAGTTGCCGATGCCGTCCCTGGCGTCGGATGAAATGTTCGGCGCGTAGAAGACACCAAATGGTGATTTTAAGGCCAAGCCGCCGCCAAGCCGCGTGCGATCGACCTTTTCGGGGTTATCGTTCGGCGCGGCGTGGCACGACGAACAGCCGCCAATGTTAAACATAGTTTCGCCATTGGCCAGATTCGACGTATGCGGCGGCAGCGCTGCGGCCGGGACAACCGCCGGCAGCGTCAAAATCCAAATCGCCGCGAGCGCAAAAATTGCGCCGGTCGCGACAATGAATACAAATGTCCGTAGCCGCGACACGTCAGCGCCTCCAGCACGATTGCGACGTGATACACGTTTGAAGGAGGCGGTGCAGCCCTATTAACGCATACCCGCTCTTCGGGGTGCGAACGCGTTAGTGGAAACTTCAATGTCGTACTTATTCGTGTTTGAAACGATTCTGGGTGTTCAACGGACAGGTTGAAGCCGCGTTGCGAGGCGCTCCGCCAAAAACCAAAGAGCGGGCCGTCCGCACGGACGGCCCGCCCTACGCGGTCGTTCGCAGCGTCAGCTCGACTTGACGCGGAAGGTCTGATGACAGTTGCTGCAGTTCTTGCCAATGATTTGGAAACCGGCCTTCAAAGTATCGACGTCCTTGGTACTGTCCTGCGCCGCCTTGATGTCGGCGGCGAACTTGGCGATTGCCGCTTTGAAGTCGTCCATTTTTTGCCAGATCGCCGGAGCTGCGGTCGTCTTGTTGCCGGTTTTCGAACAATCTGGGAACAGCGTCGGCATTAGCGTGGCGTCTTCAGTAAAAGCCGCATAGATCTCTCGTACTTGGGCCAGGTCGAAGGGTCTCTCGCCCTTGATCATCTCCGTGCCGATCTTCGCCGCCGCACCGCTCTTTTTCATCAAAGTCTGACGCTTATCGATGATGTCTTGGCAGCTCTGCGCTGCAGCCGCGGTCACGCCGAGCATAAGAACAGCAAAAACAACAAGCAGTTTACGAAACATAGGGCGGTCTCCCTTCGCGGTTCATGGACTTGCTTTATGGATCCGCGGCCATTGCCGGCACCCGATCAACACCGTGTGTGCGGCGTTATTCCGGTAACGCGACAATAGCCGATCGGAGCCGTTACCGCATTCAATTGACTGTTATTCGGCCGGCTCTGGAGCGTGCTGCCGCATTTTGCCACGGCGTGGACCGAGCTGCGCGATCCAACGCGCGATCACGTAAAACACCGGCGTAAATACCAGCCCAAACGCCGTCACTCCGATCATACCGGAAAACACAGCGGTCCCTAGCGCCTGACGTAATTCTGCGCCCGCCCCGATGGCCCAGACCAAAGGTGTGACGCCGAGGATAAAGGCGAGCGACGTCATAAGAATGGGGCGCAAACGTAATCGGGTGGCCTCGACGGCGGCCTCCCAACGGCTATGACCGCGATCCTCAAGTTGGCGGGCGAATTCGACGATGAGGATGGCATTCTTGGCGGCAAGGCCGATCAGCACGACGAAGCCGACTTGCGTGAGTATGTTGTTGTCCATGCCGCGCAGGATCACGCCAGCGATGGCGGCGACGAGACACATTGGCACGATCATGATCACGGCCAATGGTAGAGTGAGACTCTCGTACTGCGCCGCCAGCACCAGAAACACGAACACCACCGCCAGCAAGAAAGCGAATGTCGCGGTGCTGCCCGCCCTGATCTGCTGGAAGGCAAGCGTCGTCCACTCAGTGGCAAAACCTTCCGGCAAAGTTTCGGCGGCGAGCCTGTCCATCATCGCGATGGCTTGGCCTTGCGAATAACCAGGCGCGGCAGCGCCGTCGATTTCGGCGGCAGGGTAAAGGTTATAACGCGGCACCCGATACGGACCCGCGATATTGTCGACAGTAGTGAACGAGCCGAGTGGAACGGTATCGCCGTTCGAATTCCGCACGCGGATCTTGAGTACGTCACTGACGTACTGCCTGTCTTCGTCGCGCGCCTGAGCAGTGACGCGGAAGGTGCGGCCGAACAAGTTGAAATCGTTGACGTAGGAAGAGCCGATATAGATTTGCAGCGCGTTGAACACGTCCTGCACGTTGACGCCCAAGAGTTGCGCCTTGGTGCGATCGATATCCAGATAAACCTGCGGCGTTGAGGTCTCAAACAGCGAGAATGCGCCGGCGATTCCCGGCGTTTGCGCCGCGCGGGTCACCAGCGATTCAGTCGCCGAGCGCAACGCTTCCGAGCCCCGCCCGGCGCGATCCTCGACCATCATGCGAAAGCCGCCGGCGGTGCCGATACCCATCACCGGCGGCGGTAGCACCGGAATGATAAAGGCGTCTTGGATCGAGGATAGCCGCCGGAACAGCTGCGCCTGGATCGCCGCCGCCGACTGCCGGGGATCGTGTCCGCGCTTCTGGAAATCGTCGAGCACCAGAAACAGCGCGCCGGAATTCGGCGCATTGGTGAAAGTGGCGCCAGAAAAACCGACGATATTCGCGGCATGCACGACGCCCGGCACCTGCATTGCTATGTCGAGCGCGTGCTGCTGCACTGCGTCGGTGCGCGCCAACGACGCACCGGGCGGCAATTGCACCACGA
>CATPBC010000137.1 GCA_955652195.1 uncultured Xanthobacteraceae bacterium
GTGGCCTGCTGGCCCTCAAACAGTGTTGTCAGAAGCACCGTGCGGCCGTCCGGAAATTCCAGCGCGTCGTGATGCGCCGCAATCTTTTCTCTGTGGATTTGCCGAAAGATTGCTGTCTTATGCTCGGTCACTTTATCGCGCCAGGCTATTAGGCCCGTCGGTAAGCACGCAACCTCTTGCAAAAAAGACAGCTCCGTACCCGGAAGTACGCAGACCGCTACGTTCACATCTTCGGATGCTGCGAATCCTCGCGTGCCGGTACCAAAATCGCGCGTCGTTAGCTTGTCGCCAACTTTCGCCGGCCGCGACTTGACGCTGTGGAGACTGTAGTCGCACATCTGGGAACTCCCCTATTGGGAAAGCCCCTCAGCCAACGCAATTTTACCTCTTTCTCGATCCTAACGCATCACCAAACTGAGCCGACATCCGCGTGACTGACGGCGGACGTCCCGTCGTACGATCGCCGGTCCGAGCAGGCTGTGCGCGGAAGTTGTGTTTGACATGCGAGTTGTGTTTGACATGCGACCGATCACAAGAACAAACCACGACGTAACCAATCTGACTCAGTCGGCTAGCTTACGGTTCATGATTTGATCGAGCGCAGCGGGCCGGCACTTCGGTCAAGGTCGCTTTGTGGCGCGTAGCGACTAACGTTGCGAAGCTGCGGGACCTGTTAGGGCGAGCCCTAAGCATAAGAAGAGCGATGAACAAGACTTACGCAATTGCTGATCTACACGGGCGCCTTGATCTACTCGAAATGGCGCTGGCTAAGATCGCGGACGATGCTGAGCCGCCCACCACACTCGTCACGCTTGGCGACTATGTAGATCGCGGCCCTGACAGCCGGCAGGTCATCGAGCGGCTTATGGCCGGCTTGGGCCCCAAAGGCTGGCGGCTGATCTGCCTCAAAGGTAACCACGAGGACATCATGTGGCAGACCTGCCGCGGCATAGTACCGGACTGCGACTGGTGGCTAACCAATGGCGGCGGCGCGACGCTAATCTCCTATGGACAAAACGAAGGCGATGAAGTCGATCTGACGGTGGTACCCGACGAGCATTTGAGGTGGATCGAGCGACTGCCACTGATGCACGTCGATAAGCACCGCATTTTTGCTCATGCAGGCGTTGATCCGAATTGCTCACTGGCCGAGCAAGAGCTGCAGGATGTCATCTGGAAAATCTACGATGACCGGGATGAAGGCGGACACGAGCATCGCCATGTCGTGCACGGCCATGATCAGCACCCGGACGGCCCGATCCTAAAAACGAAACGAACCAACCTTGACACCTTCGCTTGGAATAGCGGGCGTTTGGTGATCGGCGTGTTCGATGACGACACGCTTGGCGGTCCGCTCGAAATTCTGGAAGTCCGCGGTCAACCGATAGAGGCAATCCGACCGGCCTAACGAGGCAGGCTTGTGCGTTGCGCCGAAACGCTCGCGGTGATGTCGCAGATGGGTCAAAGGCGGACGAGACCCGATGTCCGCGTCACGTCCGCTTTGCTCCCGATAGCGACCGCCTTTGGCGGAAGTATAGATCTGTGCCCAACATTATTTGCACGCGTGACCGTTCGGACTTTATCTGCTCCGCATCCAACCCTCGCGGGTTTGGCACGTCTTGCAATGACGTGTGGAACGCCTGAGTTGCGTCGACGAGGGCATCACGGAGGATTTTTCTGATCCCGTTCTGGCTTTAGCCTCCGCAGGTACTAGCGGCTTCCGCGGCGGAAGCGGCATTCGCTCCCCCGCCGCGACAGGATCGAGTTCACGAGGGACCAGCATGGCGAAGTTGCCGGGATGATGGACGTGACTAGCGACTTGCCCCGCGCGGTCTCCCGAGCCCCAAAAGATATCCGCGCGGGCTGGACCAACAATTGCTGAGCCGGTGTCCTGAGCAATCATCAAATGGCCAAAGCTGACGCTCCGCTTCTCGCCGGCGAGCGGCAGGTCGGCCTGAATGAAGAATGGCGTGCCGTACACGTGTAATGCATTGTCGACAGCGATCGAGCGCCCCGGGGTAAGCGATATACCTTGGGCGCCGATCGCCTCGCGCTCGCGTGGCGCCTCCCGGACGCCAGCCGGTTGCCGATCATCTGATAGTCCGACGATCCGGAAAAACATAAAGGATCGATTTTCACGCGATATTTCCTCGGCGCTTTGTGGGTTGGCACGTATCCACTCACGAATTCGCTCCAGCGACATCTCCTCGCGCGGGATGATATTGCGTTCGATAAGAATGCGACTGAGCGGCACAAACGGATATCCATTATGGCCATCATAGTTGATGCGCAGTACGGCTCCATCTTCGAGGCGCACGCGCGCTGATCCCTGGATCTGGATCGTAAGAGCATCCGTCTGATTCTTGATCCAACAGATCTCGAGATGTTTTCCGTCAAAGGCGCCGTCGAGAATCTCGCCGCGATCATAGTAGGGGACCAGATTGCCGTTGCTCGTTCGCCGCAATGACTGTCCCCTGTTGGGAAAGCCCGGACCAGTGCTATGGAGCGGCGGCACCAGATCCGGCGGGCGGCGGTAGATTGGCACTTTGAAAATTCCGGTGGGGAAACGCGACCCATCCACGATTGGTTCGTAGTAGCCGGTTAAGAATCCTGCGTTGTCACCCAGCTTTACTATGCGCAGCGGGCGGAAATTGTGTTCGAAGAACAGCCGCGCCTGATCGTCTGTGAGTCGGCCCGCAGCAAGCGCCTGACGGCACACCTGCATGAGTGCAACGTACATCAAACGCCTTTCGCTGTCTCGCAGGCTGGTTCGAAGGAGAGGACGGCAGCTCGTCAGAAAAGTAGCAAAGGCCGCGGCGTGATCATCCGCTCCCCATCCCTTCAGGGCATTCCACTCAATCGGCTCGAGCGCTGTGTCGGAGAGCCGCAGCGGCTCAGGTTGTGTTGTCGATGGCCCGAATATCGCAAGCGGGAAAGTGGGGACCTGGGATTTCCGTTCCACGCCCGGCGCAGCTTGGGCCGATAGGCCGAGCAACTGCGTAACAATTTCCACAATCATGACGAACGCGGTCGCGATGACGATCTGATTGCGACCAATTTTCAATTGGCACCTTCCACTAACCCTGGACATCGCCGATTTGCCTGTCCGTTAGTCGCGGAATTTAGCCGTCGGAAAAGGCTAATTTTGTGATTAGAACTACTGTGGCCTGCGGATCAGCCAACGGCCAGCGCATCACGGGACGAGGGACTTTCGGCACGCGCCTAACTGCACGCGTCGGACCATCGGACGGAATGTCCGCTCTGGGTCAATATCTGCCGAAATCGGACGTCTGCGTCACGTCCGTTCAGCTCCCAATAACGGACTCATGTCGGACATCGCGGCAAGTCGGCTTCGGGCCAAAAGCAGACATTCAGACGATTGTTGGATATGATTGATAGTGTGCCGTGGAAGGCACTCAAGGTCGCGGGGTATGACCATGAAACTCCCCCGCCGAAAATTTCTGCATCTGGCAGCGGGTGCTGCGACGCTCCCAGGCCTTTCGCTTGTCGCTGCGGCGTATGACTATCCAACGCGCCCGGTCAGGATCGTCGTCGGCTTCGCCGCGGGCGGCGCTGTCGATATCGTCGCACGGCTCATCGCGCAATGGCTGTCGGAACGCATCGGCCAGCAATGTATCGTCGAGAATCGTCCCGGCGCCGGCAACAATATCGCCACGGAATATGTGCTGAAATCGGATCCCGACGGCTACACGCTACTCCTTGCCAATCCGACCAATGCGATCAACGCGACGTATTACGAGAATTTGCCCTACGATTTTATCCGCGACAGTGCGCCAGTTGCTGGCATCATGCGCGTGCCAAACGTCATGGAGGTCAGCCCGTTGCTGTCCGCCAAGACCGTACCTGAGTTCATAACGCTGGCGAAAGCAAATCCAGGCACGCTGACCTATGCAACGGGGGGAAACGGCACGTCGGTGCATATGTCCGCCGAACTGTTCAAGTTGATGACCAAGACCGACATTCTCAATGTGACCTACCGCGGGCTTGCGCTTGCATACACAGATCTGATGATGAATCGGGTGCAGGTGACCTTTGATAACCTGCCAGGCTCGATCGGATTTATACGCCAAGGCAAGCTCCGCGCTTTGGCCGTCACCACGACGACACGTTCGCCTGCGCTCCCTGATATTCCGACGCTTACCGAATTCATTCCTGGCTATGAAGCGAGCGCCTGGTACGGCGTCAGCGCGCCGCGAAACACCCCGAAAGCGGTCATTGGCAAGCTCAACAAAGAGATCAATGCCGGCCTGGCCGATCCGGCGCTCCAAGCGCGGCTTGTGGATCTAGGCGGTATGATAGTCCCCGGCTCACCCGCTGATTTTGGCAAACTCGTCAGCGATGAGACCGAGAAGTGGGCGAAGGTGATCAAATTCGCGGGCATCAAGCCGGAATGACGCGGCCGGTCAGGAAGTTTCCTAACGTGTCGTTTTGCAAATTGCCGCCGCGCAATGTGCGCTTGGGATCTTGTCCCGAACACTCGCCGCTCGCGCGCCCTAGCGGCCTTGGTCGCGCCCGGCGTCACACTACCGCTTGCACCGCTAGGCCGCCTGACCAGATAATCGGATGACGTGGCGCGATTTTGCTCGATAAAAACCAGAGCGTCAATCGATTCAAACTGAGACGATTGCGCTCTAAGTCGCGACGTCACGCTTTGCGCGAGCGCGACGGCGGAGCTTCTGATCCGTTGAGCAGCCACCCAAATTTTTCGCGCGCCTTACGCGCGGTCTCTGGGCTCGGCGTATTGGCCGGCGGGAACTGGTCGCGCCAGTGATAGGGTCGGCAGGCGTTGATCACGGCAACCGAGTGTGTGAGATTGCCGGCGGCGCGTTGCGCCGGCGGAATGCGCGGATCGGCGGGCGAGTCCCACGAACCGTCGATGAATTGGATCGATTCCTTCGGATCGGTGCGCATCAGCATCGCCCAGATCAGGTTTTCCAGATTGGTCACGTCGACGTCCTCGTCGGTGACGACGATATATTTCGAAGCATAGGCCGAAGCGCCGCATTGCGCCGCGACCATGCCAGCCTGCGTGGCGTGGCCGGGATAGCATTGCTTGATGGCGATGCCGTGGAACATGCGCGCGCCGCCGACTTCGTGACACCAGACCTGGCGCACTTCTGGCACGCCGGCATTAGTCATGTTTTGCTTGATGGTCGCCGAGCGCATCACGGCACGGTAGCGCGCCATCTCGTCGGGTCCCGCGCCCATCGGTGGCACGCCGAGCAGGATCGGATCGTTGCGGTGATAGATCGCCTTGATGTCGATCACGGTACACGGCTTGGCGCCGCCGGCATAATGGCCGCTCCATTCGCCGAACGGGCCCTCGACGACCTTGCGGTCGGGATGGACATAGCCTTCGATCACGATCTCGGCGCGCGCCGGAATCGGCAGGCCAGTGACCTTGCCGCGCACCATCTTTTCCGGCCGGCCGCGCAGGCCACCGATGACATCGAACTCGAAGGTGCCGTAGGGCACTTCGAGGCCGCCGTAGAAAAACGCCAGCGGATCGCCGCCGACCACCATGGCGACCGGCATCGGCTCGCCGCGCTTGAAATATTTTTCGCGGTGGATGCCACCGTGATGGCCCGGCGCGATCAGAATGCCGACCGTGGTCTTGTCAAAGACCTGCGCGCGATAGGCGCCGGCATTGAGCCAGTTCTCCTCCGGGTCGCGGGTGATGGAATAGGTGCCGGTACCGATGTAGCGACCGCCGTCCTTCTCGTGCCAAATCGGCGAAGGGAATTTCAGAACGTCGATGGCGTCGCCCATCAGGACGTTTTCGAAGATCGGCCCGTCGTCGACGATCTCGTGCGGCACGATTTTCGGCTTAGTCAGGAACGCCTCGCGATAGGCGTCGCTCAGCTCCCATTTCGTCAAATGGTCGGGGAAGCCGAGCGTCATGTTGCGCCGCGTTCCGGCGAACATGTTCATCAACAAGCGAAAGCCCGGCGGACAGCCGTCGATGTCCTCGAACACGACGCAAGGTCCGTTCTCGGCGCGCAAAACCGCTTCAGCAGCGAGCCCAACATCCTCCTGCCAGTTGGCGCCACGCACTATACGCACTTCGCCGAGCCGCTCGGCTTCAGAGAGCCATTCGCGCAAATCGTCATAGGCGATACGCGCCGTGTCGTTCAAACTCATACCTGCTCTACTCCGGTTTGATATTGGCGAACTTTACTACTTTCGCCCATTTGTCGATTTCGCCGGCGATGAACTTGCCGAAATCGGCGGGCGAATTGGTCATCACGATGGCGCCGAAATTGGCAAGCTGCGCCTTGAGCTTCGGCTCGGCGAGCGCGGCATTGGTCTCGCGGTTGA
>CATPBC010000138.1 GCA_955652195.1 uncultured Xanthobacteraceae bacterium
ATAGATCTGGAGGATTTTGCCGTAGGAGATTTGCTGCGGATCGAACGTGACTGAGACCGACTCGGCATGCCCGGTCCGGCCAGTGCCGACCAAGTCGTAATGCGCAGTATCTTTTTGTCCGCCGGCGTAACCGGAAACCGCGCCGGTGACGCCTTTGGTGTGCTGATAGACCGCTTGCACCCCCCAGAAGCATCCGCCGGCGAGAACTGCGGTCTGCAATTCGCCTTTGGCTGCTGACCGGTCCAAAGCCGGGGATGGAATAACGACCGCCCGTTCGGCCGCCGCGACGTGCCGCGTCTGCAAACCAGCCAAGGGAATAGCTATCAGAGCCGCCAGCGCGCCTTGCAGGATTTTACGACGCCGCGTGCGATATGGGGCCGGTGACTGACTAACTGCAAATTTGGCCTGCATGTGATTTCCGTGCATGGGATCCTCTTGGCGTCGTCCTGCCACCGGGCTTCTGCGCGAGCTTAATAGTCAGTGCGATGCCGCGGCGCCAATCACAATGCCGGGCAAAACAGCCCACGCCGCAGTCACGAGCTTGTGTCCGCGTCCAGGGATCAGGCATCAGACCGTCAGGGATCGGGCATCAGGCGTCAGGCCTGCGGAGATCCATCCCTGATCCCTGACCTCAGTGCGTCCACGGCGTACGCCGGGTGTAGGCGAAGTTGTCGGAATACGAGATACGCTGCCGTTTTGATGGCGGGGTTTCGAAGATTTGATAGGCGATGCCGTTGCGCTCGCAATAGGCGATGGCTTCTTCTTTACTATCGAACTGCAGCCGCAGCTGCTGCTTCATATCGCCGGAACTGGTCCAGCCCATCAGCGGCTCGACAGCGCGCGGCTGCTCCGGCTCGTAGTCCAACACCCATTCTTTGGTGTTCGCGGTGCCGGACTGCATCGCGGTCCGGGCCGGTTTATAAATCCGCGCGGCCATCGCTCATTCTTCCCAGTTCTCCAAGCGGTCCTGCGGCATTAAACGGCCGCGCTGGCGCGGCCAACATTGGCGAGTGGTCGGGGCGGCAGGATTTGAACCTGCGACCCTCTGCTCCCAAAGCAGATGCGCTACCGGGCTGCGCTACGCCCCGCCGGTCGCGAAACGGATAGCCGTTTCGCCCATCGCCAGCAAGTGATTGCGGGGACGGCCTTATCGGCCGCCGCCTTTACCGAAAAACGATCCGGTAACGCGGTCACCGGCGGCAATGCCGAATTTACGCGCGGTCCCGGCGATGACCTCGAGCACAGCCCGCACCGGGCGGCCGGAGGGGATCAGATCATCGGACATCGGCTTGGCATCTTGCGCGACACGCACGATGCGTCCGTCGCTGGCGATGAAAATCATGTCGAGCGAAATATAGGTGTTGTGCATCCAGAACTGGACCGGCTGCTCCTGTTGGAAATCGAACAGCATGCCGCGGCCCTCGGGCAGCTCCTTGCGGAACATCAGGCCCACGGCGCGCTCGGCTGCATTGGTCGCAAGCTCAACCGAAAAGGCATGCACGCCGGTCCGCGTGACGACGTCGATGGTGTCCTGCCCACCCGCGCGCACGGGTAGCACGGCAGCGAACATGATCCCGACGGCCACCAGCAACGCCGTCGCGAGCGAAGATCTGCCGTTGAGCGCGATGCGAAGAAGGAAACCGGCCCGCGCTAATGCGACGCTGGACCGAGCGAGCCGCTCTCCGGCCGTACCTCGGCGGCCATCAGGCCTTTGGGACCAGGGCCAAAGCGCACCAAGACGAACTGGCCAGGGCGCAATTCCGTCATGCCGAAGCGTCGCAGCGTTTCCATGTGCACGAAGATGTCGGGCGTGCCCTCCCCGCGGGTTAAGAAACCGAAGCCGCGAAGCCGATTGAACCATTTGACCTGTGCTCGTTCGAGGCCGCTTGTCGGCGCGACCGTAACATGGGTGCGCGCCGGCGGCATCTGCGCCGGATGAACCGCGGTGGATTCGTCCATCGAGATGATCCGGAACACCTGAAGGCCTTTCGGCCCGGCGACCGCTTCACAGGACACCCGCGATCCCTCATAGGCGGTCTGATAGCCATCGCGGCGCAGGCAAGTTACGTGCAAAAGCACGTCGGCCATGCCGTTGTCCGGGACGATGAAGCCATAGCCTTTGGCGACGTCGAACCATTTGATCACGCCCGCAACTTCAATGACGCCAGAAGAGGCTTCATCTGTGAAGGCGGATTCGGGTCCGATACCCGGTTTGGCAGATTTTGGTTCGATTCCGTCCGACGCCATGACGCGTGGCCGCCGCCGCTTCTGTACTGGCGCCCGACGGGCGCATCACGAATCTTTCGGAATCGAAGATAACACCGGCATACCGACGCGAAAGGACAAAAATGCAACACTGTGCCAAAAGCGTCATTCCCTGTGTACAATCTACATGTTGCGTGACCGATCTTACGCAGCCGAGTGCTCGCCAACGAACGGCTCCAGCACTGTGCCAATGTCGTCTCGCACAACGAGATCGGCGATTTCGTCGAAATCGGTCGGTTCGCGATTGATAATGACCAGCTTTGCGCCGCTGCGCTTCGCCATGAGCGGAAGCCCGGCCGCCGGCCAAACCACAAGCGATGAGCCGATCGAGACGAGAAGGTCACACGATTGCGCCAAGTCCTGCGCACGCCGCACTGCCGCATCGGGCATGGATTGGCCGAACGAGATGGTCGCGGTCTTGATATAGCCGCCGCAGGCGGGGCAATCGGGGGCGCAGCCATTCCCCGCGTCCATGTGCCGGCGCACCCAAGACAGCTCATAACGCTGGTCGCAGTCCAGGCACAGGGCAAAGGTCGTATTGCCGTGAAGCTCGATAACGTCTCCCGGCGAAATTCCAGACGCTTGGTGTAAATTGTCGATATTTTGGGTGATGACGGCGGGCACCTTGCCGGCCCGATAAAGGCTGGCGAGAGCCCGGTGGCCGCGGCCAGGCTTCGCGCTCGCAAATTGCTCCTCCATGGCGAAGCGACGCCGCCAGGATTCGTTGCGCGCTTCCTGGCTGGACATGAACTCGTCGAAGGGGATCGGCCGGTTCTTGGTCCATAACCCGCCGGGCGAGCGGAAATCGGGGATACCGCATTCGGTCGAGATGCCTGCGCCGGTGAAAGGCACGAGCGTACCGGCGCCGTGAACCAGCTCCTGCAGGCGCGCTATGGCAGTCTCGAGGTCAGGGGCGATCATTCTCGATGAGCCGAACTTCATAACCACCCGGCGCTGTCATACATTTCCGGCCATCGTCGGACCAGGCGAAATGGCTTTACGTCGAATTGACATTTCGCCTTAGTTTGTCGTCTTAGCATGATCTTTTCCGACCTGGCTTCGCCCGCCGAAGCATCGAAAGGAGGCGCACAAAGGGTTGACAGGGCTTCGCGCAGGCGGGAAACCGGCGTCCACTTTTCGGGATCATGCTGGCGGAGGTTTCCCAATGCGGTATCTGCATACAATGCTGCGCGTGC
>CATPBC010000139.1 GCA_955652195.1 uncultured Xanthobacteraceae bacterium
CGCGGTCTGGCCGGGAACCAGCCGCGTCACCATCACGATTTGGCCATTGGGGAATTCCAGCGCATCGTGATGGACATGAGGATCGTCCATGTTCACTTGGCGGAAACGGGCCACGCGATGCTCGACGCGCGCTTTGCCAAACATGCTGAAAGCGCGGTCGTATTGGACGTCATCATCGAAAGCGACTTCGGTGCCGGGGAGCAGGCAAACCGCCACGTCGGGATGCCCGACTTCGGTAAAGCCGCGCGTAATCGACTTCACGAAGTCGGTGGAGACGAGCTTGTCCGCGACCTTGGCAGGCCGCGAGGCGATGAGATGCAGACTATAGTCGCACATGGGAAAGGCACTCCTCTCAAGGGCCGTGTTCCGGCTCTCTTTTCCCTGAACCCTGCTCTTGAGCAATTGTTCCTGTGAGGCGTCCCGCATGCAGGCGCGGTTATGCCGGGCCAAGGTCACGCCGGTTTTTCCCCGGAAAAGTATGTCACGGACGAGACATATGGCATCATTGCCCAGGCGAAGCTGACAGCGCGGTCTGGGGCGGTCTGGGGAATGGACGATCGAACGGCCGAAAAGCGGCAAACCGCAGCAGCGGCCGGCGCTATCGATCGCAAATTCGGCAAAGGCCGCAATGACGATGTGCCTCGCGGCATAATCTGCATGGTCGTCGCCACGATTTTGTTTGCCGCCGCCTCGGCGGCGAGCAAATGGCTGGTGGGACTTTATCCGGTCGGCGAGGTGCTCTGCCTGCGTTCGTTTGCATCGCTTGCCGCCGGGGCGGCGATGATTTTGCCGGTCAGCGGGCTGTCGGCGTTTGTCACCCATCGTCCGCGCGATCACTTGGCGCGCGGCCTTTCGCAATCGATCTCGCAGCTTTGCCTGCTCTTGGCGTTCAGCCTGATGCCGCTCGCGGGCGCGGTTGCCATCAACTTCTCCGCGCCGCTGTTTGCCGCTTTGGTCTCAATCGTCTGGCTGCGAGAGCCGGCCGGTTACGTCAGGGGCTCAGCATTAGTGATCGGCTTCCTCGGCGTGCTGATCGTAACCAATCCCGGCAGCAATTCGCTGACGCTCGGCGCGCTATTCGCGCTCACCAACGCCGTCATGTACGGCACGGTGACTGTCGCGGTGCGCGGCATGACGCGAACCGAGTCCGCCAACACGCTCGTGCTCTGGCAATTGGCGGTGCTCGCCTTCTTTCATAGCTTTCTTCTGCTGTTCGGCTGGCGTTGGCCGACGCCGAGCGACGCGGCAATGCTGTTTGGCAGCGGGTTCATCAATGCAATCGGCCAGTGGTTCTGGACCAAGGCCTTGCAATTGGCGCCGGCGCCCGCGGTAACGCCATTCTATTATCTCATGCTGGTATGGGCGCTGATGTTTGGATTTTTCATCTGGGGTGATGTTCCTTCAGCGAGCCTGCTCGTCGGGTCCGCTATCGTCGTGATGACCGGCCTGTTTTTGTTCTTACGGGAAGCCCGGCTGCAGCGGCGGCTTGCGCCGCGCTGATCTGCCCGATATCGAGCTTGCGGCTAGATGCTAAACTTAAGAGCCGGCGATAGGACGGCCAACATGAGGGATGAATTGTGGAACGCCGGAATTTTCTAAAATTAAGTGCGGCAGTCGCCGCGATGCCTTTCGCGCAGCGCAGCGCGGTTGCACTCGATTATCCAACCCGCCCGATCCAGGTGATCGTCGGCCAGGCGGCAGCGAGTTCTTCCGACATCACCGCGCGGCTCATCTCGCAATATCTTTCGCAGCGTCTCGGACAGCAATTTGTCGTCGAGGTCCGCCCGGGCGCGACCGGCAATATCGCGACGGAGCTCGTCGTACGCGCGACGCCGGATGGCTACACGCTGCTCCTGGTCAATTCGCAGAACACGATCAATGCCGCGTTGTTTCCCAATCTCCCGTTCGACTTCGTGCGCGATATTACCCCGATTGCCGGGGTGTTCCGGGTCCCGCTGATCATGGAAGTGTTGCCGAGCTTTCCCGCCCAGACCGTCCCAGAATTCATCGCTTACGCCAAAGCCAATCCGGGCAAGATCAACATGGCCTCGGCCGGCGTCGGCGGTCCGCAGCACGTCGCCGGCGAATTGTTCAAGTTCATGGCCGGCCTCGATCTCGTGCATGTGCCCTATCACGGCTCTACTCCGGCAATCACCGATATGCTTGGCGGGCAGGTCCAGGTCATGTTCGATGTCACGCCGACTGCCTTGCCGCAGGTCAGGTCGGGCAAGCTGCGCGCGCTTGCAGTCACCACGCCCGAACGCTTGGACATGTTGCCGGGCGTGCCGGCCATGGCCGAATTTCTACCCGGCTATGAAGCGTTCGGCTGGATCGGTTTCGGCGCGCCGAGGAAAACGCCGACCGCGATCATTGACTTGCTCAACAAATCGATCAATGAGGCGATTGCCGAACCAACGATAAAATCGCGGTTACTCGATCTCGGCGGTCTTGTCATGCCGCCGAACTCGCCGGCCGATTTCGCAAAGTTCATCGCGGGCGACACCGAGAAGTGGATCAAGGTTGTGAAGTTTGCCAATCTCAAGCCGGAATGAGCGGCAAACTCGGCCGACAGGGGAGGGAACATCATGAGACTGGCGCGCAGGAAGTTTTTGCGTCTGGCATCGGGTGCTGTTGCCGCGGGTAGCTATCCCGGCTCGGCCTTTGCGCTCGATTACCCGACGCGACCCATTACGATCGTGGTGCCGTTCGCAGCCGGCGGCGCCACCGACGTGCTGGCGCGGGTTTTATCCGATCCGATGAGCAAGGCGCTTGGCCAAACCATGATCGTTGAGAACTTGAC
>CATPBC010000140.1 GCA_955652195.1 uncultured Xanthobacteraceae bacterium
CGGGATGAGTCAGATGAACATCGGCGATTTCGATGTGGTCGCTCGCGTTCGCGCGCCGCGGGGTTGATGATTTTGATTGCGTCGTTTTGGCTTTCGCCGGTTCTGCCTTCGCCGGTTTGCGGAGCGACCGCCGCCCAATGGTCTTCGCCAGATCGGCAGACTCAGGTATCTCACGCACCACTTCGCGCGCTGGCTTGTCCTCGCGCAAGCCTTTATAGGAGGCCTGCCGCAGCAAACCGTCATGGGTAAGGCCGCGGAATTCGGTTTCTACGATCAATTCCGGCTTGACCCAGATGACATTCTTCCGCCGTTCATCCTTCGGCAAAACGAGCGGCGGACGATTAATCCGCAGCGCGTTCAAGCGTCGCCACAAGTCCCGTGCGGTCTGATGCGTGTAACCGGTGCCGACCCGTCCGGCATAGCGGAGCTTGCCATTTTCATGAAATGCGACGGTCAGCGCGCCGACCGCGTTTGGCATCGCGGTGGAAGCCGTAAATCCCGCAACCACGAATTCCTGCGCATTGTGACATTTGACCTTGATAAAGTTTTCCGAACGGCCGGAGCGATACGGCGCGTCGCGCAGTTTCGAAATGATGCCCTCAAGATTCATGTCGCAGGCATAATTGAAAATCACCGACCCTCGCTCCTCGAAATGTTCGGTGTAGCGAATCGGGCCGTTGCGGCTCTGGCCTCGCAACAGCCGCTGCAGCGCCGCTTTGCGGACGGTCAAAGGCTCACCGGTGAAATCGCGACCGTCCAGATGTAACAAGTCGAAGATCCAATAGACGAACCGATCCTCGCGGCCGTCCTTCAAGTCGGTTTGCAATAGCGAGAAGCTAGAAACACCGTTTTCACTCTCAACGACCAGTTCGCCGTCGAGCAGCGCGGTCTCTACCGGCAAGCCGGCAACTGCTTTGGCAATGCGTTCAAACCGGTGGGTCCAGTCCAGCTGCTTTCGCGTCAGCAGCTGCACCTTGCCGCGCTCGAGCCGCGCCTCGATCCGGTAGCCGTCAAATTTGATTTCGTGGAGCCATTCCGGCCCGTCAGGCGCAGCGCTATGCAGAGTCGCCAGACTGAGCGGCACGAAATCTGGAAGTCGGCTGCGCCGCCCGCTGGAGGGAGTCGAATCGGAACTACGCTTTACGGCAACCGGCGTAATCGCTTTTGCCGTCGTTTTCGATTTTGCAGTGCGCCCGCGAGACTCGTTTGCACGGCCGCCGGTTTTCCGGCTTGACTTGGATTGTGCTTGCAGCTCGGCGCGAAATTCGTGCTGGCTCTGCGGCTTTGCGTCCGTGGATGGTTGATTGGCCTTACGATTACTGTGCCAAACGCGCTTTTTGCCCTTGCCCGCCGCGATCTCATCCATTGAGCGGCCAGTCGCAACCGAAAGCGGTCGCTCCTCCAGGATATCGGCTCCGCGATCGCTGCGCGATTCTTCATCCTTACCTTTAATCAGAAGCCAATTCTCGCGCCGATCGCGATCCCGCCCGCGCATTCGCACCAGATGCCATCGGCCGCGGAGCTTTTCGCCTTCGAGCACGAAATCGAGATGACCCTTGGTGTAACCCTTACGGGGGTCGCCTTCCGGAATCCAGTGGCCGCGGTCCCAAACCATCACTGTGCCGCCGCCGTATTCTCCCTCGGGAATAGTGCCTTCGAACGAATTGTATTCGATCGGGTGGTCCTCGACGTGCACGGCAAGCCGCTTTTCGCCGGGGTCAAGACTGGGCCCGCGCGTGACCGCCCAGCTCTTCATGACGCCGTCGAGTTCGAGGCGAAGGTCGTAATGCAGCCGCCGCGCCGCGTGTTTTTGAATCACATAATGATTGCCGGCGTGCCGGGCTTTGCGGCCGCGCGGCTCGGCGGTAATCCCAAACTTGCGTTTCTTCCGGTATGTTTCGAGGGCCACGGTGCCTCAATTCGCGTTGCCTGGGACCGCTCGTCTGCCAAAATGCCTCGGAAAAAGCCTATGCAGTACCCTGGCAAAACATTCGCCGCTTACATAGCTAGTTCCAATACGGGCGATTGAACCGAATATCGACGTCGGGGTTATCCGAAAATAACATCGATCCTAGATATAAGCCCCTGGAAAGCTTAGGGGTTCCCCAGGCTCCAAGGGTTCCTGTTGGACCGTTTTAATTGCGTTCTCAGCGTGTAATGGTGTAGAGGCTCAAAATCCGATTACCGAGCTTCTACCAAGCGCCAATAAACGGCTTTGGCCTGAAAATCAGATTGGTCTGAAAAGGAGCGTAGCGTGACGGTTTCGTCAAAGACCCCATTGCTCGACCAAATCAAGACTCCCCAAGACCTCAGGCGCCTGCAACCCAGTCAGTTACGGCAGGTCGCCGACGAATTGCGACAGGAGACTATCGACGCCGTCGCAGTCACAGGAGGCCATCTCGGCGCCGGCCTCGGCGTGATCGAACTCACGGTGGCGCTGCATTATGTGTTCAATACGCCGACCGACCGGCTGGTCTGGGACGTCGGACATCAAGCTTATCCGCATAAGATTCTCACCAACCGTCGGGACCGCATCCGCACGCTGCGACAAGGCGACGGCCTGTCCGGCTTCACCAAGCGCGCCGAAAGCGAATACGATGCGTTCGGCGCAGCGCATTCCTCGACCTCGATTTCCGCCAGCCTCGGCATGGCGGTTGCCCGCGATCTGCAGAGCAAACAGAACAACGTTATCGCTGTTATCGGCGACGGCGCGATGTCGGCCGGCATGGCCTACGAGGCGATGAATAATGCCGGCGCGATGAATTCGCGCCTCATCGTCGTGCTTAACGACAATGACATGTCGATCGCGCCGCCAGTTGGCGCGCTTTCCGCGTATCTGGCGCGACGCGTTTCAGGGCGCGGCTATCATCGGCTGCGAAAGACCTTCCATCAGATCGCCAAGCGTCTGCCAACGAAAATGCTCCAACAGCGCGCATTGGCAATGGAAGAATACGCGCGAGGTCTGGTTACCGGTGGTACGCTTTTTGACGAGCTGGGATTCTTCTATGTTGGGCCGATCGACGGACACAATATCGATCACCTGCTGCCGGTCCTCAAGAATGTCCGCGACATGAATAACGGGCCGATCCTCGTCCACGTGGTGACGAAAAAAGGCAAGGGTTACGAACCGGCGGAAAAATCGGCCGACAAATATCATGGCGTTGTGAAGTTCGATGTTGCTACCGGCGCGCAGCAGAAATCGAAAACCGCAGCTCCACAATATACCAAGGTCTATGCTGAAAGTCTGATCAAGGAAGCGCGCAAGGACGACAAGATCGTCGCCATCACCGCGGCAATGCCCTCCGGCACGGGGCTTGATCTGTTCCAAAAGGAATTTCCGAACCGAACATTTGACGTTGGTATTGCCGAACAGCACGGCGTGACGTTCGCCGCCGGCCTTGCCACCGAGGGATTCAAGCCTTTCGCGACGATTTATTCGACCTTCCTGCAACGCGCTTACGATCAGGTCGTGCACGACGTAGCCATCCAGCGTCTGCCGGTGCGTTTCGCTATGGATCGCGCCGGGCTGGTCGGTGCGGACGGCCCAACGCATGCCGGTGCGTTTGACATCGCTTATCTCGGCTGCCTGCCTGGTTTCGTGCTGATGGCGGCTGCGGATGAAGCTGAGCTTGTGCATATGGTGTCGACCGCCGCCGCGATCGATGACCGTCCTTCGGCGTTGCGCTACCCGCGCGGCGAAGGCATGGGCGTGCTGCTTCCGGAAGAAGGCAAACCGCTTGAAATCGGCAAGGGCCGGATCATGCGGGAAGGAACTAAGGTTGCGCTATTCTCGTATGGCGGGCGGCTTGCCGAATGCCTCAAGGCTGCCGACGAGCTTGCGGCTTTTGGCCTTTCGACGACGGTCGCCGATGCCCGGTTCGCAAAGCCTCTCGATGTTGACTTGCTGCTTCGTTTGGCGCGCGAACATGAAGTGCTGCTGACGATCGAGGAGGGCTCGATCGGCGGCTTCGGCGGCTTTGTAATGCAGACATTGGCTGAGCACGGAGTGCTCGATCGCGGTCTCAAGGTTCGCTCGATGGTGCTGCCGGATATCTTTATCGACCAGGATTCGCCGAACGCCATGTATGCCAAGGCCGGTCTCGATGCCAAAGGCATCGTCGCCAAAGCCTTCCAAGCCCTTGGACAGAATTTCCAGGGCGAGGTGGTCAAGCTCGCTTGAGCTAGGTCGGGCCGGAGCCATATGCTCTGGCGCCGCTTGGAATCCAGCCGAAGCATTATATTGTCGTGGCCAGCGCACCAGGTGCCGCTTTCGCGGGGACGCGTGGACGGCAAAATTCGCCATCGACAAACATGGGCAAACGAGAACGCGCCGATCGGCTCTTGGTCGAGCGTGGGATATTCGAGAGCCGCGCACGGGCGCAGGCCGCAATTGCCGCGGGGCGGGTCATTGCGGATGGCAAGACTGTCCATAAAGCCTCGGAGGAGATTTCCGCTACCGCCGCAATCGCCGCGCAGCCCGAGCATCCTTATGTCTCGCGCGGCGGTGTTAAGCTTACCGCAGCGATCGACAGTTTTTCAATCGATGTTACCGGCCGCGTCTGCCTCGATGTCGGTGCGTCCACCGGCGGCTTCACCGAAGTCCTGCTCGCGCGCGGAGCGCGGCGCGTTTTTGCTGTGGATGTTGGCCGCGGGCAGCTCCACGCGCGGCTGCGGCATCGAGAACAAGTGACCTCAATCGAACAAACCGATATCCGCAGCCTCGACCCCTCGCGTTTACCTGAGCCGCCGGATTTCGCCGCAATAGACGTAAGCTTTATTTCGCTTAAGCTCGTGGTGCCGCCGATGGGCCGGCTGCTGAGCCCTTCGGCAACGATTATAGCGCTAATCAAGCCGCAGTTTGAAGCCAACCGCCGCGACTTAAAAAAGGGCATCGTACGCGACACCGCCGTTCAGGCCGCGATCTGCGATGAGATCGTCGGGTTCATTGGCAGGCTGGGCTGGCGGGTTGGCGGCTGCATTGCATCGCCGATCCTGGGCGGTGACGGCAACCGTGAATTTTTTATCGAGGCCGCCCGTGGTTGAGCGGCTGGTGGTCGCCCGGCTCGGGCAGCGTGGTGATGGGATCGCTGAGTCTCCCGACGGACCGATCTATATCGCCGGTACGCTGCCAGGCGAAACTGTCGAGGTAGAAGCCGTTCCCGGCCAGCCGGACCGGCGACATCTTCTAAACGTTGAAAAATCGAGCGCACAGCGGATCGAACCGGTTTGCCGGCATTTCGGAGTTTGCGGCGGCTGCGCGTTGCAGCACTTGAACGCCGAGCCTTATCGCACCTGGAAACGGAACTTGGTCGTCGCCGCGCTCAGTCAGGCCGGCATCGAAGCGCCGGTCGCCGATTTGATCGATGCGCACGGCGATGGCCGTCGCCGCGCTGTGTTTCATGCCCGGCGCGGCAGCCATGACGTGCTTGAAGTCGGCTTCTCGGCGGCGCGCGCGCATCACCTCGTCGCCATCGATTACTGCCCGGTATTGGCAAAAAACATGGATGGCGCTCTGAAAACGGCTTGGGCGATCGCGGAATTACTCGACGCCACGCGAAAACCTCTGGACATCCAGGTTACTGCCACGGATCAAGGACTCGATGTCGATATACGCGGCTCAGGCCCGCTGACTGCGGCGACGACAACAGCGCTTGCACGCGTGGCGGAGCGGCACAATCTCGCCCGGCTGACCCGGCATGGCGAATTGATCGCGCAAGCACAGGCGCCCTCGGTGCGGATGGGCCCGGTGAGCGTGCTACTGCCGCCAGGTTCGTTCTTGCAGGCGACGGCACAAGGCGAGGCCGTATTGTCTCGCCTAGTTGTGGATTCCTGCACCCGCGCGAATCGTATTGCTGATCTGTTTGCCGGCGTTGGGCCCTTTGCTCTGCGGCTCGCCGCCCAGGCCCGTATGTTCGCCTTTGATGAGGACGCAGCCGCCATCACCGCGCTTAACCGCGCGGCAGCTACGACAGCCGGCCTAAAACCCATCGAGGC
>CATPBC010000141.1 GCA_955652195.1 uncultured Xanthobacteraceae bacterium
CCGGCGCAACTCAGCCGGATCGATGCCGAGTTGATCGGCAGCGAGATCGACCATGCGCTCGATGACGTAACCCGATTCCGGCCGGCCATTGCCGCGATAGGGGCGCACCGGTTGGGTATGCGTGAACACCGCGGTGGCCTCGATATGGGAAGCCGGCGTGCGGTAGACGCCGGCCAGGGTGCCGAGATTGCCGGTAAAAGCCGGCATGCCGGTCTGCAGATAGGCACCGATCGCGGCGGTGACCCTGGCACGGAAGCCGAGGAACGTGCCGTTCTGGTCGAGCGCGAGTTCCGCTTCGGTGACATTATCGCGGCCTTGGGCGTCGCACAGAAAAGATTCCGACCGTGTCGCCACCCATTTCACCGGGCGCCCGGTGAGCTTGGCGGCGCACAGCACCAGCGCCACTTCGTTGTAGACGGCCGACTTCATGCCGAAGCTGCCGCCGATGTCGCCGCACACCACGCGGATCTTGCTGTCGGGGACTTTCAGCACAAATTGTGACAGTTCGGTTTGAAACACATTGGTCCGCTGCAAGGTCGTGTAGATCGTGTAGCGGCCTTCGATCGGCTCGAACATGCCGATGCAGCCGCGCGGCTCCATGGTCGCCGCCGTGACGCGATTGATAACGAAGCGATGCTTGACGACATGCGCGGCGCGCGCAAACGCCGCGTCGGTTGCTTCCTTGTTCCCTTCGAGATGGACGAAGCCGATATTGTTGGGACAATCGTCCCAGACCAGCGGTGCCCCCGGCTTTGTGGCATCGCCGGTGGATGCGATCGCAGGCAGCGGCTCGTAATCGACCTCGATCAGCTCCGCGGCATCGATCGCCTGATAGTAATTTTCCGCAACGACGAAGGCGACGTAGTCGCCGATCATGCGGACGCGGTCCTCGGTCAGCGCCGGATAACGCGGCCGATAGCCGGGCACGCCATTGCGGCGCTGCAGTCCGCTGGGCACCGGCAGATCGCCGAAGCCGGCGGCCTTATACTCGGCGCTAGTCAGCACCGCGAGCACGCCGGGCGCGCTCTTGACTTTGGCAATATCGATCGAGCGGATGCGCGCATGGGCATGCGGCGAGCGCAGCACACAGCCGAAGGCCATGCCGGGAAACACCATGTCAGCGACATAGCGTCCGTGGCCCTTAACCAGCCGCGGATCTTCGAATCGCGGAACGGGCTGGCCTATCGCGAATTCACCCATCAGAATTCACCCATTACATGCCTCGCGCAGCGGCGTGGTGGAATGCCAAAGCGAAATTGCTGGTAAGCGCAAAGTCATTTTCGCTTGGGCCTATCGGAAGGAACGATCGGTCTTACAACGGCTTGCAAAGGCCTTCAATCGGGCTTTAATCGGACCCGGCGGGGCAGTACGCTGACGCAGACTTACGATTTGCCGGATTCGCTCTGCCAATGAGGCAGCCCACAATAATGCAGCCCCCCTCACAAAGCGCGGCCGACCCGGCGGTGCAGACATTCGAAGCCGCCTTGGAAGCGCGCGCGCTGGCCATGGCCGATGCCTGCACCCGTTGCGGCAAATGCGTTGAGGTTTGCCCGGTCACCGGGCCAGGCGGACTCACGCCGGAAGAGCTGCAAAATCCCGCCGCAGTCATTGACGGCATCATCGACATTGTGCGCACCGGCCAAGTTCGCACCAATGATGGCAATGAGGCCGCCCGCAAATGGGCCAATGCCTGCATTCTCTCTGGCGAATGTATCAAGGCCTGCGACTACGGCGTTAATCCGCGCTTCCTGTTGCACATGGCGCGGGTCCAGATGGCGCGCAGGTCCGACGCGGCAGTACAGCGCAAAAATGGCGTCGATGGTTTCCGCAAAGTTGCGCGCGAGGTCACGCATCTGTCGCGCATCCAGCTCGATGACGCACTGCTGCAACGCTTGGGGCAGGGCGCCAAGCAAGCGAGTGGCACAGAAGAGCCGCCGGATTTCATTTTTTACACCGGCTGCAACGTGCTCAAGACGCCGCACATCGCACTCCTCGCCCTCGACATCATGGATGCGCTCGGCGTCACCTATGAGGTGATGGGCGGACCGACGCATTGCTGCGGCATCGTGCAGATGCGCGCCGGCGACGTCGCGACATCCGGCCGTGTCGCCGAAGGCACGCTCGACAAGCTTTCGCGCAGCAAGAGCGGGCAGGTGCTGTCGTGGTGTCCGTCGTGTCAGGTGCAGTTCGCCGAGACGACACTGCCGACGATCGAAAAGACGCGCGGTGCGCGGCCGTTCGAAATGACGCCGTTCACGCTGTTCATCCGCAAGAATCTCGACCGGCTGCGGCCGCTGCTGCGTGAGCCCGTGCCGATGCGGATCGCATTGCACCGCCATCCGGGCATCCATGGAGTCGTCGAAGCGGCCGAGGACATTTTGCGCGCGGTCCCCGGTATTGAAATCGTCGATCTGCACCAGCCAGCGGTCGGATTACAGGCCAACAGCATTCGCGTGCTGCCGGCCTATCGCCGGCAATTGCATGAGCAGGAACTGGAAACCGCGGCGGCCGTCGGCGTCGATGCGCTGGTCGCGGTCTACCATTCCGATCACCGCGAACTCTGTGCGCATGAGCGCGACTGGCCGTTCCGCATAATGAATATGTACGAGATCATCGGCGCCAGCATGGGATTGCGGCGCGACGATCGCTTCAAGCGGCTGAAAATGATGCAGGACGCTGACGCGATCCTCGCCGACTGCCGCGACCTGGTCGAAGCGCACGGCCTCGATGTCGAAACGACCCGCACCGCGATCGAGGCGATGCTCGAAGAGCAGCCCGCGCCGCTGCGGGGCGCGCCGCTGCGCCCGGGAGACGATGCTCGATAAGATCAATCCTGCGGCTCGACCTTCACCAAGGCGTGGGCATGGTTCGAACCGACCCAGAATGACACCGGCGTCGTCGAATTATCCACGTAAAGGGTCCGCATATTGGTCTCGGACGGCATCAGATATTGCTCCGTTGCTCCGGTCTTCGGATCCATGCGGACGACGCGATCGGTCGCCATTGTCGAGGCCCAGATGGCGCCGCTCTTATCGATGTTTGCCCGATACGGGAACGTGTAGGGCGGCAGCGGATATTCGGTGAACTTCTCCGTCCTGGTGTCGAAGATCGCGACTTTGTTGCCGCGATATTCCGTCACCACGATACGGTCCTGATCGTCGATCTCCATGCGCCGCGCGCGGGCATGCGGCGTCGGCAACGGGAACCATTTCACCGCATGGGTCTTCGCATCGATGGTGCCGAGATACCCTTCCGAGAACTCGGCCATCCACAAATTATTTTTGGAGTCGGATATCACCTGATACATGCTGTAGTGATGGCCCGCCGGCAACTCGCTCGTCGGATGGAATTTTTCCCAGGTGTTGCTGGCGATATCGAGCCGGAAAATGTCCTGGGTGCCGACGCTCTTGGTCCAGACCTTGCCGTCGACGTCGTGGCGCAGTCCGACGAAATTTAATTGCACCCGGTTGTCGTTCCACTCCGCGGCCAGCGGATAGAATTTGGTCTCGCCGGTCTTCGGATCAAGCGTGCCGAGCGCGCCCTGGTACATGGTGTCGAACCAGAGTTTCCCGCTCCGGTCGAACTCGAGCGAGAGATTTCCTTCCGGCGCGTCCGGTTTGAATTTCTTGGTCGGATATTCGGTGAGTTTGAGCGTCTTTGGATCAAACTTGGAGATGAAGAGCTCACCAAAATCCGAGTACCAGACGTTGCCGTCCTTATCGAGCACCACGTCGTGAGGCTCGGTGGTCGGCCGAACCACGTCGTATTCAGTCTCGATCACATGCGTCGAGCGGCCGGTCGGGCGCGGCAGCGTCTTGAGCGGATACTGCCAGTGATCGGTCGCGCTCAAGTTGATGGTCGCGAGATATTCGGCCATCTTGCGGTAGTCCTCGGGCTTCCCGGCGCGGTCAGGATCGAGCATCACCTGCGGTTTGATCGGTTGGCTCACCGCGCCATAGCCCTTCATCCGGCTGATCACCTGCATCCACTCGTTCACGTCATGGGTCGAGCGCACGATGCGCTCCAGCGTGTGGCAGCTCATGCAGTCGAGCAGCATGGCTTTTTGCTCTTCGCTGCCCGGGATGCTCATCATCCATTCGGCATTGCTGAGCTGACTTGCGAGGTCATGCGTTTTATCGAGCTTGAGATTGAGGCTGCTCGTCCGCTCGGCGATGACATTGGCGCTCGTCCGCGCGCTGAGATCGTAACCGACCGCGCGGATCGTGACGGTGTAGCGCCCCGGCTCCAGCCGGTTTTCGGGAAAAGCGTAGCGGCCCTTGCCGTCGGTCGTCACGTTGGTCGATACGATCGATCCATCCTTGCGCGCCGTCACCACGACGCCTTCCATCGCACCCTCGGCGTCTGACGTGACTTGACCGGTCAGCGCGGCGGGCGCGCGCTCATCCGCGCGGACAGCGCTCGGCGCAAAGGACAGACCCGCGGCCAGCGCAGTCGTCATCCACAGGATGGATACGGATTTCATCGAGCGCTCCCTAAACCGAATTTGATTTTATCGGTGGCGGGCGCAATCCCGCCGCAAGGCAAATACTTACCAGAACCGAAGTTATCCTGCGCTCGTTCTTAGCCGTCGACAACCCTGCTCGGGCGTATACGAGCGATGCGCCGCACCGGTCGAGGTTGCAGTGCAATCTTGGCAGTCAAGCGGAACCCGAACCTCGTTCGCCGCAGCGAGACCGGCTGCGTTGGTGAGAGCGGTGCGCCAGCTTCAGGTTTTGTAGTCGGGTTCCGTTCGATCGAGGATGCGTTTCAACGCATCGAAATGCCGCTGCGCCGGACTTGGGCCGTCGTAGAATTTCGCGCCGCCAATTTCGCGCTTGGTCTTCTCGACCACCGCGGCCGGCAGCTGTTTGAGCGGCTGGCCCGTCCACATGGCGTAGATTTGAACCTGCGCTGCGCGCTCGAGGTAATAGAGCCGGTCATAGGCGTCGGCGACGGTGAGGCCGAGCGTGGTGACGCCATGATTGGCCATGAACAGCACCGTCTTATTGCCGATGATCTTGGCGAGACGCTCGCCTTCGGCAGGGTCGAATGCCGGGCCGGTATAGTGGTCGTCATAGGCGATCGCATCCATCAAGCCGACCTCGGTCTGGCCAATCTCCTTGATCCGCGGATCTTGCAGCCGTGTGAGCGCGCTGACATAGGGCATGTGCGTGTGAAACACCGCCGCGGCCTGCGGGAGCGCCTTATGAATCGGTGCGTGGATGCAGTAGCAGGAGCGCTCGACATCGCCGGTGCCGCGCCTGACTTTGCCGTCGTCTATCCCGACCTCCATGAACGACGAGGCCGTGACTTCGGACCAATGCATGCCGAACGGGATCTGATAGTAGCGATCGCTGCGGCCTGGAACGGTAAGCGTGAGGTGGTTGAAAATCCCCTCGCTAAAACCATGCATGAATGCGAGCCGGTGCGCGGCCGCAAGATCGATGCGCGCCTGCCATTCCTCGGCGCTGCATTGCAAACTGTTCGGCGAAACCCTGATCTGCATTGATGCGCTCCTCGGCCATTTCATTTCAGCATAAAGTGCCGGAAATGTCAGCTAACAGCGTGGAGCGCGCCGTCGGAGCAACAACCTAAGGCGTTGCGCTTAGGGCGGTTCGATGCCTTTGAGCCATTCCAGGCCGAGGCGGCC
>CATPBC010000142.1 GCA_955652195.1 uncultured Xanthobacteraceae bacterium
CACGATGACCAACGAAGCCTACGTCAATCGAAATTTTCATGGCATCGTTGTTATCGGCGTGATCGCAGCCGCGATCTTTGCGGTGAAGGGATTTGCCACTTATGGCTCGGCGGTCACGCTGTCTTCGATCGGCAACAGCATAATCGCCGGTAATCAACGCCGTTTATTCAACAAGCTGTTGCAACAAAATATCGGCTTTTTCGCCGACCGGCATTCCTCCGAATTTATCGCCCGGCTGACGACCGGCGCCGCCGCCGTCAGCCAGGTGATTAATCTCCTGATCACCGCTGTCGGCCGCGATCTGATGTCGCTGATTGGGCTGACGATCGTCATGATCGTTCAGGATCCAATCATGTCGCTGATCGGCTTCGTGATGGCCCCGCCGGCGTTCTTTTTCCTGCGCAAGCTGATCCGCCGGGTGCGCAACATCGCGCGTATGCAATTTACTGGCGGCACGCACATCATCGAGACCATGCAGGAGGCGCTACAGGGCCTGCGCATGGTCAAGGCCTTTGCGCTGGAAGACGAGATGCGGCGCCGGCTAGACAAGAGCGTTGCCGATGTGCAGCACGAGTCCAACAAGATGGCCCGTGTGTCGAATCGCGCCAGCCCGCTGATGGAGATGCTGGGCGGCTTCGCGATCGCGCTGGCGACGATCTACGGCGGATATCGTGTCATCGAAACCGGAGCAACGCCCGGCGCCTTTGTCTCTTTTCTGGCCGCGTTCTTGCTGGCCTATGAGCCGGCAAAGCGGCTTGCTCGCTTGAACATCGATCTCAACAACAATCTTGTCGGCGTGCGCGTTCTTTATGAGATCATCGACAGCCCGCCGGGCGAGCCGAATGACGACAATCTGCCGCCGCTCGAGCTGACCACCGCACGCATTCAGTTTGCCGATGTGCATTTTGCATACAGCCACGACACACCGGTGCTGCGAGGTATGAATTTCGTCGCGCAACCCGGTGCAGTGACTGCACTGGTCGGTCCTTCGGGTGGCGGCAAGTCGACCGTGCTCAACTTGCTATTGCGCTTTTACGAGGCGGATGGCGGCCAAGTGCTTATCGACAGCCAAGACATTACGTCGGCGTCCCGTCGTTCACTGCGCTCCGAGATCGCCTATGTCGGCCAGATCGTGCATCTGTTCCGCGGCACGATCCGCGAGAACATCGCGCTCGGTAAGCTCGGCGCCTCGGACGCCGAAATCATCGCAGCCGCAAAGGCCGCGCATGCCCACGACTTCATCATGGGATTTCCGGCCGGCTACAATACGCCGGTCGGCGAGCATGGCTTGCAGCTTTCAGGCGGCCAGCGCCAGCGTATTGCGATCGCCCGGGCACTGATCAAAAATTGTCCGATCATACTGCTCGACGAGGCCACAGCAGCGCTCGATTCGGAATCGGAGCGCCATGTCCAGGAGGCACTGGCCGAACTATGCAAGGGCCGCACGACGCTGGTGATCGCGCATCGCCTTTCCACGATCATGCACGCCGACAGCATTCTCGTGGTCGAGAACGGAACGGTCGTGGAATCCGGCCGGCACGAGGAGCTGCTTCGCAAGGGCGGCCGCTACGCCTCATTTTATCGACTACAGCTGAAGGAGCAGTCACCGCCGCTCGCGGCGCCCGTACCGATCGCGGTCACCTCCAGATGATGGGTCAACTTCGAATTGACGGCGCGGGTGTGTAGCTATAAGTCCAGCGTCCTCCCTCAGTTTCATCATTCCTCCAGCTTGAAATTCCAATATGAGCACCGACGGCAAGACCTATGTCATTCCGCAACCGCCGCAGGCGGCGATTCCGGTCGCCGGCACCGGCAAATATTTTCCAGTCCGGCGGCTTTGGTGCGTCGGCCGCAATTATGTCGAGCACATCAAGGAAATGGGACAGGATGTGCGCGAGCCGCCGTTCTTCTTTGCCAAACCGCCCGACGCCATCGTTCCGGACGGCGGCACGGTGCCCTATCCATCGCTGACCAAAGACATGCATCATGAGGTCGAGCTTGTGGTCGCGCTCAAGAGCGGCGGCCGCAAGATCACGACGCAAAAAGCATCCGATTGCATTTACGGCTATGGCGTCGGCATCGATCTCACCCGGCGCGATTTGCAAATCGCCTCACGTGACATCAAGCGGCCGTGGGAGATCGGTAAAGCATTCGATCACTCGGCGCCATGCGGATCGCTACGCCCGGCTGCGGAAATCGGCCATCCGGCGAAGGGCCGCGTAACGCTCAAGGTCAACGGCAAGGTGCGTCAGGACGGCAATCTCGATCAAATGATCTGGAAAGTGCCCGAGATCATTTCGAAACTTTCGGAAATGGTCGAACTGGCGGCCGGCGACATCATCATGACCGGCACGCCCTCGGGTGTTGCCGCGACCGTCGCGGGTGACCGGATCGAATGCGAAATTGAGGGTGTCGGCGCGCTGCGCGTCACGATCGGCGAGCCGTTGAAGTAACGCCCACAACGCCAGTCTATCGCCAAGCCGGCGACGGGTCCGGCTTGGCGCCGGGCCCAATGACGCGCGTTGAAGCTGCGCCAAAGCGAAATGGTTTAGGTTGAATCACCATTTCGCTTTAGCTTATTGAGCATGATCCTTCCCGAAAACCGGAAACCACTTTTCGGGATCATGCTTTAACGTAAAAGCCCTTCCGCCTTCATTGCTTCCTGAACTTTCGGCCGCGCCGCGACGCGATCGACATAGGCTTTCAAGTTCGGCCATTTTGCGAGATCGAGTTCGATACGCGGGACCCAGCGCAGCACCGTAAACAAGTAGGCGTCCGCGATAGTGAATCGGTCGTCCATCAGGTACTGCTTGCCGGCAAGTTCTTGATTGAGCCAATCGAACCGCTTGCCGAGATTGTCTCTGGAGATTCTTTTGTACTCGTCCGGCGTAGTGGGCCGGAATATCGGTCCAAACGACTTGTGCAGTTCCGAAGTGACGAAGTTGAGCCACTCCTGCACGCGATAGCGATCGATCGATCCAGGCGGCGGCACGAGCCCGGACGCAGGTTTCTGATCAGCCAAATATTGCACGATCACCGGGCCTTCAGTCAGTCGCTGGCCGGCGTCGATCTCCAGAACCGGCACTTGGCCCTTTGGATTGATGCGCCAAAAATCCTGGCCGTTTTTGGTCTTTTTTTCACGATTGTCGACCTGCTCCAGATCGAGACCGATACCCGCCTCGCGCGCGACGATGTGCGGCGAGAGCGAGCAGGCGCCGGGCGCATAATAGAGTTTCATACGCGATACCTCCGTGCTGATGCGCACCTTGCCGGTGCACCGTGTCAATGCGCTGTCATATGGCACAAGGCATAACGGCGGCGATCGCCTGTAAACCATGGAACCAAAAAGACCGCGCCGCGTTAAAAGGGGAACCCGAATCCCCAGGAGACATTCGCCATGGGCCCCGCACGACGCATCACGTTGCGGGTAAAACCGCCTGTTCCGCTGGGCGAAGTAGCCGTCGTGCCGGCCCCGCTTAGCGGCCGCCCGGAAGCCGAAATGGCGCGCGCCATGGCCGCAGCTCTGGCCGACGATGAGTCGGCGACCGCGGC
>CATPBC010000143.1 GCA_955652195.1 uncultured Xanthobacteraceae bacterium
GATGGCATACTCGACCTCGTCGTCGGCGCCGGTAAGGATCACGCGCCGGAAGTCGTGGTCTATGCCGGCGCGTCAATCCGTGGCAAAGGCGCCTTCGGGACGGAGCTGGCGCGCTTCCAGCCGTTCGATTCCATTGCGCGTGGGGGCATTAGCGTCGCCGCTGCACAGATCGATGGGACAAACTCCGACAACATCATCGTCGGATCGGGTCCCGGCGTCCCGAGCGAAGTGAAGGTCTATCAAGTCCCGCTGGCGATATCGTCCAGCGCCGGGCCGGCGCTCTTCGCGACGTTCAAACCGTATGGTGAGGATCGGTCCGGCGTGAGCATCGCCACGGGCTTTGTGGACTTTTCGACCGGCCGCGAGAGCATCGTTACTGCGCCCGGCCCTGGCCTCCCGACGGAGGTCAAGGTGTTCGCCTTCCCGCTATTGAAGCCCATCGCGAAGGCCGGTCACGGTAGCACGCAAGCGACGGATGAGCCGGTGAACACCGCCTCTTTCACTCCCTTCGGCAAGGATTATCGAGGCGGCGTTTCTCTGGCTACGGGTTGGCTAGCTGGCTCACTCGGTGGCGCCAAGCGGATTGTAGTTAGCAAACTCGCGGACAGCGGTTCGGTAAAGATTTTCTCCAGCGGCTCCGCACTGGACGGGGGGCCGTCCTTATACCTGCAGAGTCCCGAACACCACGGTCACGGTGCCCATTTCCGCGAGATCGCGGGCTTTGAGCCATTCGGTGGATCTGGCGGCGCACGGGTGGCCGCGACCAGTACGGCGACCGGCGCCAATCTGCTGGTCAGCGGTGTTGCGCCCGGAGGTACGGACGCAAGCGTCATCAAATACGATTTCGTCAGACCGAACGCTCAGTCAACGACTCTTGAAGCCGTGCGTCTCGGACAAGTCTGGTCCGGAAAAGGGTCTCCACCCATCCTCGGCGGCGACTAACAGTTTGCAATGTCGCGGCATTTTACGGTCGAAAGACGCATCGCCGCTGCTTGGCATCATTGGGAGGGATTCATGCGAACGATCCTGCCGCGCAAGCGCTTCGCTTTTCCGGCGCTGATATCGATCATGCTTATGGGATTGGGCGCCGCCGCGCGAGCGGAGGACTTGCCGTCCTACATGGAGCCGATCGGCGGCCGCACCACGTCGAGCGCGGCCAGCATCGCAACCACGGACGTGCTCGCGCTCAACGCCAGGATGTTTGAGCTCTATGGGAATGCCGGCGCCGTTTTTCGGCAAAACCTGATGGCCAAGCATCCGATCATTTTGGGGCTGTTCTCCGGAGCGGGCGGGCGTTTCATTCTCTACCGACCCGGCATGGAGCCGCTCGACGCACCGCCGGTGCCGATTGCCTATCAGCTCATGAAATCGGTTGGGCACAGCACCATGGCGCTGGCCGAGGTGGTGATGCCTTATCTCGATAATACTTCCGACACGTCGTGGCGCGCCTCTTTGCTCGCCTATCGCAGCCAGATGCAATCGGCGCTTAATGGGCTGAACGCCGCCGACGTCCTTGGCGACTGGCAGGAGAATAGCCGCGTCATCCTGCAGAACAACATCGCGTTCATGGACGACTGCGCCAAGAACGGCGTTATCACGGTGGCCGCGTTTGAGGATTTCGCCAAGAAGCAGGCGCCGTTTCTGAAAAAGAACATCGCCTGGGCCGCGCAGACCCAGGTCGGGCATTGGATGGACGTGCTCGCCGACTGGAAGAAACAGCTCGGCAGCGCCTGGGACCAGACCTATGCCGCAAGCAACACCATCTATGTCGCGCGGCAGAATAACGTGCTGTTCAGCGTGCTCGCACAGTTTTTCGGGCCCGACGCGATCAACAGCCGACTGGTGATGATCGAGACCATCTCGTTCACGACCACGCCCGAGGATATGCTCGAAGCGCTCACCCGGATCGTTGCCGATCGTTCGGTCGGCGCCGCGTTCTTCGGCAACTACTACCTGATGGATTACGAATTGATGGGCGGCGACGCCCGTCAGGCCGTCATCGACGAAAGCAAAAAGCGCGGCATGACGCCGTTCCTGCCGCCGGCGGTGGCGTTCGGCTCGCATCAATGGCCGGCCTTGATCACGCCCGGCAGTGGACCGGCATCGCTCGCCGATATTAAGTAACGCGTTGCACGAGAGGAGATAACTGCACGTGCGCTCACTCTGGCAGTCGTGTGCTTGCCTGATCGCCGCGGCGGCGCTGGCCGTACTTGCCGCGGCCGCGGTGGCGCAAGACGGCACCGACTGGATCACCAAATTCCTGCGTGCTCCGGTCCATGTCGCGGCCTGGCCGGGCGGCAAGAAGGTCGCGGTCAGTTTCGCGCTGTTCGTCGAGGAGTTCGGCTTTGGCCAGGGGCCGGTGTATCGGCCCGATCTCGCCAGCCGCAGTCCGGATCTGGTGAACGAAAATTTCCGCCAGTATTCGCTCAGTTGGGGCAACCTGCGCGTCGCGCGGTTGTTCAAGGATTTGGATGTCCCGCTCAGCATTGTGTTGAACGCGGAATTTCCGCGCGCCCATCCGTCGGAGTGGAAGGAATTCCGTGCGGTGCAGCCCAGCGCGCCAATCGTCGCCCACGGCATGAACAATACCAGCCGCATGCTGCCGCTCGGCCGCGGGCTCGACGAACAAAAGGCCTATATCCGCGAGACGCTCGACCTGATCGCCGGCACGACCGGCGTGAAGTCCGCCGGCTGGTCGAGCCCAAGCGTCTATTCCAACGGCGACACCATGCAAGCCATGGCTGCCGTGGGCATTACCTACACGCTCGATCAGATGGATTCCGACATCATTTCGCGGCTGAAGACGCCGGACGGACCGCTGCTCCTGCTGCCTTACCCGGTCGTAACCGTCGACATGGGACAGAATCTGGCGCGCATGAAGTCGCCGACCGAAATCGAGGCGCTGTGGCTCGATTATGTGGCGGAACTCGCCGACGAAGCGCGCGGCGACCCGGCGCGGGAAGCGACCACCGTTGTCATCGGCATCCATCCTTTCGTCGTCGGCACGCCCGACGGCGCGGCGGCGATGCGGCGCGTATTGTCGCGCTTGAAGAACGATCGCAGCGTCTGGCTGACCGACACGGACGCGATCCTCAAGGCGATCGATACGAAATGAGTTGAAGCCGGCGGTTATTACGTCCGCCCCCGCGAAGCGGGGGAGGGGGACCGCCCGTAGCTCGCTTAAGCGAAGGCGCACGTGAACGCGCTTATGGGTGCTGCGCCGCGCCCGGGATACGCGCGCGATTCACGGTCAAACCATTTTCGCTTTAGAGTGTCAGCCGTTCACCGCCTCGCGAGGTTTCATCCCATGATCAAGCGCTACAGCGACCATGCCGCCAACGAGCGCACTTTTCTCGCTTGGGTGCGCACCGCGATCGCGGTCATGGCCTTCGGCTTCCTGATCGAGCGGTTCGATCTGTTTTTGAAATTTGCGGCGCCGCAACTCGCCGAGCGGCAGCTCGTGCCGCACGGCGAAGGTTTTGCCAATTGGGCGGGACTGGCTTTTATCGTGATCGGCGTGGCGACGATCGCGATCGCGGGCCTGCGCTTCGCCAAGACCGCCAAGGACATCGAAACCGAGGGCGAAGTGGCGAGTCCCGGCGAACGCTTCGATCTCGCGCTGGCCGTGATGATCGGCCTGCTGGGCGCGTCGCTGGCGCTCTATCTGTCGCGCGCCACGCTGCCGACGCTGTAACGCGGCCGCGCCCGATGAATTAGCTCGGCCACGCACGCGCCGCGACAACGATAATGCTTACCATCAAGCAACACGGTCAGCAGTATGTGCGCTTTGGCCTCAGGAGGAGACATCCACGCCGACAGACGTTCCTCGCCTCTAGTTGCCTCGGCGCCTCATTTTTTGGCTGTCACTTGGGAAGCAAGCATCCGTTTGGCCGCCTCGACATCGACTAGCGGATAGGTATCGAAATGCGCAGGGATGATGTCTGCCCACTCATTCAATATGTGATGCAATGCCTCATTGCTCTCAACATCGAAGATGGCAACTGCGCCGCGCCCCACCCGGGCATAGATATGCCGGCACACCCCGCTTGCTTCATACTTGGCCATCCATGGCCAGAACGACTGCCGTGTTTTTGCGAGATCGGAAGGCCGTTCGGGCCGCGGCGTTGAGACAACGAGATATAGCATGATGCGCTTGGCGTCTCGTCGCGAGGCGAACTGGCGTTAAGGCGGCTACTCGCTAATTCCTGACGTACTTACGTCTACGGCGTAACGCCGCTAACGGCAACGATGTTGAACTTGGCGTATTTCTTACCAATGTCGTAGATGGCTGCGAAGTCCGGTGAATCTTTCCAGGCCTTCAATGCCTCTAAACTGTCCCAGCGAATAATGACCACCGGCCCCTTTGGCAAATCTCCTTCGAGCGTAGTTCCTGGCCCCGCTGCGACGTAAAGGCCGCCATGGGCTTTGACGGAGGCCTGCGCCGGCGGAACGTACTCCTTGCCATAACGGTCGGCGTCGGTCACTTCATTGAGTGCGATCATGTAGACCGGAGGCTTGGCTTGGGCGTTGGCTTGGGCGTGAAGACTTTGGACAACGACTGCGCCCGCCATCATGCCAGCGAGCATCGACAGTGCGATAGCGTATTTGGTTTTCATTGTCGCTCTCCTGCTGGGTCATGCCACCGGCCGACGTTGTTCATATCGGCTGTTGCATACCGGTTGTTTCATCTCGGCTGTGTGATCGGTTTGTCAGGCCGCGGACTTTGGCCGTAATTTTCCAGGGCGGCGATCGCGTCCTGCAGCAGCGCGCGAATTCGCCCCGCCGAGCCCGCGTGAATCATGCTCGGATCGAGGTAGAAATCCAGCCCGGTCAAATGTTCGCTGAAGATCTTGATCTTTTGGCCGGCGGTGTCGAGCATGCCTTCGACCGAATAAGGGATGACTTCACGACTGATCCCCTTCATCGTGATTGGCGGAAGCGTATGGGCCACCACGATGTCCCGCACCAGCGCATAAGTTTCGTAGCTGACCACGATGTGGCCGGCTTCGGCGACCGATTGCAAGCGGGCCGCGAGGTTCGCTTCGGCGCCGATGATCGTATAGTCCATCCGGTCGGCGCTGCCGAAATTCCCGACATTACAGAACCCGGTATTGATGCCCATGCGGACCCGGAACGGGTGCTCCACGCCCTCGTTGCGCCATTTCGCGTTCAGTTCGGCGACCCGCTGCTGCATTTGTGCGGCCATGCGCATACAGGCCTTGGCATCTTCCGCTTCGCCCTTGGATTCCGGATCGCCAAAAAAGATCAGAATGGCGTCACCGACAAATTTATCGATTGTGCCGCCGTGTCTGAGCGCGATGTTGGACATTTGGGTAAAATACTCGTTGAGTCGGGTTGGAGGCGTTCCGTTGTCGCCGTAAAATCCTTTATGTCGGAAAAGAAGATCGTAAGCTTCTTGCGCTCGGTATGGATTGTCACGTCCTTCTGA
>CATPBC010000144.1 GCA_955652195.1 uncultured Xanthobacteraceae bacterium
CACGCGCTCTGGTTCCATCGGCCGTTCCGTGCCGATGAATGGCTGCTTTATGCGCAGGATAGCCCGAACCTCGCCGGTTCCCGCGGCTTCGCGCGCGGGCTGATATTCTCAAGCGACGGCACGCTGGTCGCATCGGTTGCCCAAGAAGGGCTGTTGCGTCAGCGCCGCGGCGGGAGTGGCGATCGGGCCACTGGACGCGGCCTGCGCCCGGCAACAAAATAGCCCGATACGACGGCAACAAGCCGAATACCGAAAATACGAGACGATTGCAGCGTCTCGCCGGCAACCGGGAAGCGCCAAGGAAGTAGTGCCATGAAACTGGTCACCGCCATCATCAAGCCGTTCAAGCTCGACGAAGTGCGCGACGCCCTGCTCGCGATCGGCGTTGATGGAATGACGGTCACTGAAGTGAAGGGTTATGGGCGTCAGAAGGGCCATACCGAAATTTATCGCGGCGCCGAATACGCCGTGAACTTCTTGCCGAAAATCCGCATCGAGATTGCTGTCACCGAAGAGAACGCTGACAAAGTCGTCGAGACGATCAGCAGCGCGGCCAAGACCGGCGAGATCGGCGACGGCAAGATATTCGTCGCTCCGATCGACCACGCCTTGCGCATTCGCACCGGTGAAACTGACGGCGATGCGCTCTAAAAAAGCGGCCCTCGTCGGCGGGGGTGAACGGACCGGTAAAAGCTGCTAATCCCTCGGACCGAGCAAAACCGATCGAGCGAAACCAACCGAGTGAAGGCACCAATCGCACCCGTAATTTCAGTCCAAGGAACAGTGAGGACGTCATGTACGCCAATCTCGAACTCTTCATTGACGGCAAATGGCTCGGCGGCAACGGCCGCCGCGGTGAAGACGTGATCAACCCGGCAACCGAAAAACCGCTCGCGCACTTGCCGCATGCCAGCCAGGCGGATCTCGATGCCGCGCTCGAGGCGGCCAAGAAAGGCTTCGCGGTGTGGCGGACGACATCGGCCTATGACCGCGCCAAGATCATGCGCAAAGCCGCCGACCTGATACACGAACGTTATGATGCGATCTCGAAAATTCTGGTTCAGGAGCAGGGCAAGGTCTACCCCGAAGCGCGGGCCGAAGTGATCACCTCGGCCGACATCATCGAATGGTACGCCGAAGAAGGCCGGCGCGCTTATGGACGGATCGTGCCGGGACGCGCCAAGGGCGTGCGCCAGATCGTGGTGCAGGAGCCGGTCGGGATCGTCGCGGCATTCACACCATGGAATTTCCCGACGCTCACACCGGCGCGCAAGATTGGCGGCGCGCTTGCCGCCGGTTGTTCGCTCATTCTCAAAGCGTCGGAAGAGACGCCCGGCGCTTGCGTCGAAATGGTGCGCTGTTTTGCCGATGCCGGCTTGCCGGCGGGCGTGCTCAATCTGGTATTCGGCGTTCCGTCGGAGATTTCCGAGCATCTCATCGCCAAGGACGACGTGCGCAAGATCTCGTTCACCGGCTCCATTCCGGTGGGCAAGCATCTGGCGGCACTCGCCGCCAAAGGCATGAAGCGGGCGACCATGGAGCTTGGCGGTCATTCGCCGGTTGTGGTGTTTGCCGACGCCGACCCCGAGAAATCCGCCGAGACGATCGCGGCGTTCAAATACCGCAACGCCGGCCAGGTCTGCATTTCACCGACGCGGTTCTACGTGCAGGAGCCGGTCTACCATCGTTTCCTGGCGCGCTTCACCGAATATGCCAAAACGATCAAGCTCGGCGACGGCCTCGAGAAAGGCAACACGATGGGCCCGATGGCCAATGCGCGGCGCATCGACACCATGGAAGGCTTCGTCAACGACGCCAAGCATCGCGGCGGTAAAGTCGTTACCGGCGGCAATCGGCGTGGCAATCAGGGTTACTTTTTCGAGCCGACGGTGATCACCGATGTGCCGGACGATAGCAAAGTCATGACCCAGGAGCCGTTCGGGCCGCTGGCGCCGGTCGTCACATTCAAGAGCTTTGACGAAGTCGTGGAGCGTGCCAATTCGCTGCCCTACGGGCTCGCGGCCTACACGTTCACCGGCTCAACGCAAACGGCGACGATGATCGCCGATGCACTGCAGTCCGGCATGGTCGGCGTCAACTCGATTGCAATTTCGACGCCGGAAACACCGTTCGGCGGCGTCAAGGAATCCGGTTACGGCAGCGAAGGCGGCATCGAGGGCCTCGCCGCCTATCTGAATACGAAATTTATTTCGCAGGCTTGACGGCAATTTGCCGTTGGCCGTCGGCGGTTTCAACGCCGCCGGCGGCCTATCACGCCGCCGTTACCATGATGGGCGGCGATCGCGCCACCTTTTGAACGCCATCTGTTCCCAGCCCATATTGCGGCCGAGGAACGAAAGTCGACTATCCCGCATTGTAGCGCCGGGGTGCTGGATGAGCGCGCGAGAGCGTCGATGGACATTTTGGCAGGCATCCTTACTTATGTTGCCGGCATCGGCGCCATCTTTGCCGGATTGGCGGTGTCATTCTCTATTTTCGTTGCCACGCCAAACAAGCCGGTCGAGCCGCAAAGCGCGACCGCGATGATCGTTAAACCGAGCGCGCCAAACAAAGCAGCGGCTGCCGAGACAATCGCAGAACCAGCGAGCGGTCGTGCCGAAAAGAACGCGGCGGCGGTCAACGCGCCTGCTGATGCCGCACGGCCAACACGCCTCGGCAATGAGATCCAACGCCGGCCCGGTACGTCCGCGGCTACCTCCGCAGCGCAATTGCAGCAAATGGTTCAGGAGGAGCGCGCCCGGCGCTGGGCTTCTCAGCATGACCCAAGCTTCGAGCACCGCTTTCTCGGCTACGCCGATTAAACGCTTTTCTTCTTAGAAATCAGATTTCAAGTCAGACGTGCCAAATTGCGCGTGGCACATCCACGCGTGGCACATTCACGCGTAAGAGCGGTCCAGGTAAGAAACCGCATCCTCGGCGAGCTCGTTCGGATCACGTTCACCGCGCTGCGCCATTTCAATGATGCGCTTGGCGATTAACTCCTGGGCGGCGCGCTTATAGGCCGGCGATGCCAGCTTGCTGCCGGATTGCTCGACTTTCCGCCACGCGGCTTCAAAGACCGAAACCAATGTTTCGATCGTTTCCGGATCAAACGCGGATTGGGCAAGCAGCGGAACTATCGGCATGGAACCATTTTTGGTCTGCAAATTAGGGCTCGCTCTTGGGCTCGATCTTGGGCTCGATCTTGGGCTCAATCACAGGGTACAGGCCTATACTAACTCGCGATGAAGAGATTCGATGTCGGCGACCGCTCAAGCACGGCCGCCGCGGTATTGCCGAAGAATAGCACGTCGCCGGGCCGCCGGCTCACCCCAAGGACGGTGAGGTCGTAGCCGCGTCCGGCTTCGCGCAGGATTGCCTCATCGGGCGCCATGTCGGCGCGCGTCGTGCTCCGCAGCGGGACATCGTAGCGCTCAGCCAAAGCCGCGACCTCTTTCAGCACCGCAAGTTCGTTGCGCCGCATCACCAGCCGGCGCGATGGAGTGTGGCGGCTCGCGCCGGAATTTGCCCGCGTCACATAGAGTGCGGTGACCTGCGCGTCGCTGGCACGCGCCAAAATGAGCCCGACCTCGACCCCGCGGCGCGAGACCTCTGTGCCAGTGACCGGGATCAGGATTCGGCCATACCGCAGACGCGACAAGTCGCGGCCGCGGTCGCGGATATCCACCACCACGAGCGGACCTTGGAAGCTTTGCGTGATCAGCGACAGCTCCCTGCTGAAGCCGCCCTTGGGGTCGCGAATATCGGCGATGCCGACCACAAGAAGGTCGTAGCCTTTGCGGGCTTCGTCTGCGAGCGCCTCTGGCCCCAGCGCGTAACGACGGGTGATGACTTCGACTTTGGCGGACTTCTCCTCGTCTGCATGAGCTTCGAGCGCGGTCGTAGCTTCGGCTGCGCTTTTGACCGCCTCTTCGAAATGATCTCCATTCGGCTTTGCCGAGCCTTTCCCGGATTTTTGCTCGGATTTTTGCCGAGCCTTTGCGGCGTATTCGTCCATCGCCTCAGGCCTGGCCGCAGGCCTGCTGCGCTTTGCCTTGTCGGTGAGATCGAGGATGGTCGTCAGTTTGCCACCAGAGCCGGCTATGATCCCGCCAAGCTGCGCGGCGAATTTACCGTTGGCACTGTCGTCGGTGGCGAGCAACAAGCGTTCGAGATTGGTCACAAAGCCTTTGGCATCCAGTTCCTCCCGCTCAAGCCGCAGGCGTTCTTTCTTGCGCAGCGGCAACCGCTTGAGCGACCAGCGCAGCATCGTCGGCATCGCTGTCGTCGTCACGATCGCCATCGTGACGATCAGCGTGAAAAGATTCTGAGTGAGCAGGCCGGTCGACAGGCCGAGCGAAGCGACGATCACCTCGGTCGAGCCGCGCGCATTCATGGCGCAGCCGAGCGCGAGCGATTCCGCGCGGGACAAACCTCCGACCGTGCCGCCGATAAAGGCGCCGGCAAATTTTCCGATGCTGGCTATCCCGATGAGGCCAACGGCGAGCAGCGCCAGAGCGGGGCTGTGCAAAATCGTGAGATCCGCGTTTAGCCCCGCGACGCCGAAGAACACCGGCATGAACAAAGCAACGATGAGGCCGCGCAGCTGTTCGTCAATGTGACGGGTGAGGATGGGCGATTGGCCGATAAGGATGCCGGCAACGAAGGCGCCGAGAACGGTATTGACACCGATCAGCTGCGTGGTGAGCGCCATGATGGCCATGATGATCAGGATCGTCGTGATGACCGGAAAGTCGCTCCTGAAATTGTCGTTGGCCCAGCGGATCAAGCGGGACACGATACGCCGGCCAAGCGTGAAGCTCGCGAGCATGAACACAGCAGTTCCGAGCACGGCCCGCCCAAGCGACCACAGATCGATCGTTCCCGCTGCGGCGAGGCCGAAGGCCACCGCGATGATGACCCAGCCGATCGTATCTTCGAGAATCGCCGAGGCGACGATGATCTGCCCGAGGTCGCGGCGCATGAAATTCATCTCGCGGACCACGACGGCGACGATCTTCACCGAGGAAATCGCAAGCGCGGTGCCGAGGAAAATCGCGGTCACGACTCTGGCATCCGGGTTGGGCAGGAACTCGGCCGGCAGCAGTTCGCCGAGCGCAAAACCGCAGGCAAACGGAACTGCGACGCCGGCAAGCGCGGCGGCGATCGCGGCGCGGCCGACCCGGCGCACCAGCTGCAGATCGGTCTCCATGCCGGTCAGCAGCAACAACATCAGGATGCCGAGTTCGGAAACCGCATCGATCATGTTCTTCTGCGCGCCATCCATGGGAAAGACCGCATGCTGTCCCGACGGCCACAGCACGCCGAAGAACGAAGGCCCAAGCAGCAATCCGCCGATCAGCTGACCCATGACCGAAGGCTGGCCGATGCGCTGCGCCGCTTCGCCCATCAAGCGGCCAACTAAAAGGAGGAGCGCAAGTTCGGCGATGAAGAGTGCTTGCGAGCCGAAGCGCGAACCGCTCTCCGCAGCAAGCGCCGGAATTGCGCTGCCTAACGCAACCAAGAGGAAAACAATAAAGCTTGGACGCGGGCACGCCAGGCTTCGGCCGTTTGCCCCGGCAGATCTCCGACGCGCTGTCATCGCCTCATCCGCAACAGGCCCCATGCCTGACCCATGCCTGACCCATGCCTGCGACAGATAACGCACAAGCGGGCTGCGTGATCCCGTGTGAAAATGGCTCACGCGAATCGCCGCTCATGCGAATCGTAAGCAAGGGACTCGAAAATTCGCCGTGCTCTATTTGACTATGTTGCGCGTCAGCCGTGCACGCGCTTGCATGCCTGACGATTGGTCGCCGACCTTCACTGCGGAACGTGCAGCGGAAGGTCCGATTTTTGAAGCACGAATGGGAACCGCATGTCGGCTAGCTGCGCAGGACGTGTGGCAAAAGCATCACACCAGGGAAATCAACGTTAGCAACCTTCTGATAGCCGCGATCCTGCCACGGTTGCGCCCCCATCGGCTGGCGAATTCGGTCGGGGTTGGGGGAGCACATGTCCTGGTTCGGGGGAGCCAAAGATTCTCGCTTTGCTATTCGCGCAGGTTTCGTCCTGCACGATCCGTTTTCGATCTTTTTCAGATCACGGAAAACTTTTCTGTTGCTCGCGGCCGTTCTGGGATTGCTACCTCTCGCCGCCTGCGCGCCGTCCCCATTCGCCAACAAGAACGAATTCGTTGCGGGAGTTCGGCAGTCACCGCCGGCAGAGCGTCATGCATCGGTCGTTAGGCGTGAGAACGTGCCAAAGAAATCTATTTCAATCGGCACGGGGACCAGTCCTACCAATAGAGATGGCATAGCCAGCTTCTATACGGAGGACGAACAAACGGCGAGTGGCGAAAAATACGATCCAACCAAATTGACTGCTGCGCACCCGACGCTGCCGTTCGGCACGCGATTGCGCGTAACCAATCTCGTCAATGGGCACTCTGTCGTGGTTCGTGTCAACGATCGCGGTCCGTTCATTCCGGGACGGGTCGTCGATGTCTCGTATTCCGCGGCCGAAACGTTAGGCATAGTTGAGCGCGGAATCGTCAAGGTCAAACTTGATGTGGTTCG
>CATPBC010000145.1 GCA_955652195.1 uncultured Xanthobacteraceae bacterium
ACCGTGCCGCATTGCCAGTCGCGGCCGATTGCATCGCGCAACACATATTCGAGCTTCGGCCCGTAGAACGCGCCTTCGCCTTTGTTCAAGGTCCATGGCCGGCCTGAGGCTTCAAGCGCCTTCATCAGCGCAGCCTCCGCCTTGTCCCACACCGCATCCTCGCCGATGCGCTTTGCCGGCCGGTCGGAGAACTTGATAGTCACATCGTCGAAGCCGAAATCCGCGTAGATGCTCAAGATCAGATCGTTGACCTTGATGACCTCTTCGGCGATCTGCTCCTCGGTAATGAAGATATGCGCATCGTCTTGCGTAAACGCGCGCACCCGCATCAGGCCGTGCAGCGCTCCGGACGGTTCGAAGCGGTGCACTTTGCCGAATTCGCAAATCTTGAACGGCAGATCGCGATAAGACTTCAAGCCGTTCTTGAATATCTGAATATGGCCCGGGCAGTTCATCGGCTTGACCACGAAGGTGCGCTCGTCCTCTTCGCGCGGCTCAATGAGAAACATCGAGTCGCGGAAGGTCGCCATGTGGCCTGACGCAACCCACAGCGAAGAATCGATCAGCTCCGGCGCATTGACCTCGGCATAGCCGGCATCTTCTTGGCGGCGGCGGATGTAGTTTTCCAGCGTCTGGAACAAGGTCCAGCCCTTCGGATGCCAGAACACCGAGCCCGGCGCCTCTTCCTGGAAATGAAACAAATCCATTTCGCGGCCGAGCTTGCGATGGTCGCGCTTCTCGGCCTCCTCGATCTGCTTGAGATAGGCGTCGAGTTCCTCCTGCTTGGTGAACGCGGTGCCGTAAATGCGCGAAAGCATTTCGCGGCTGGAATCGCCGCGCCAATAGGCGCCGGCCACTTTCATCAGCTTGAACGCATTGCCGACCTTGCCGGTCGAGGTCATATGCGGACCGCGGCACAGGTCGAACCAGTCGCCTTGCTTATAGATCTTGATTTGCTGATCCTGCGGGATCGCGTCGATCAGCTCGAGCTTGAACAGCTCGCCTTTATCGCGAAATATTTTTTTAGCGTGGTCGCGCGGCAAGATCTCCTTGGTGAACGGTTTGTCGCGCGCAATGATTTCGCGCATTTTCTTTTCGATGGCGGCAAAGTCTTCCGGCGTGAACGGATCGTTGCGGAAGAAATCGTAATAGAAGCCGTTGTCGATCACCGGCCCGATGGTGACCTGGGTGCCCGGCCACAAAGTTTGCACCGCTTCGGCGAGCACGTGCGCGGCATCGTGGCGAATGAGCTCGAGCGCGCGCGGATCGTCGCGGGTGAGAAACTCGATTTTGGCCTCGTGCTCGATCGGGTCGGACAGGTCGGCAAGCTTGCCGTCGAGCGCCATGGCCACCGTGCGCTTGGCGAGCGACGGCGAAATACCCTTGGCGATGTCGAGGCCGGTGGTGTTTGGCGGGTAGTCCCGACGCGCGCCGTCGGGAAAGGTCAGCGCGACCATCATTCACTCCTGTTGCTCACTCGCTGCCTACGAATGCAGGTAAGCGTGGCCGAACGCGACTCTATCGTTTGAGCATGATCTTTTCCGAAAACCGGTGTCCACTTTTCGGGATCATGCTCTAACGCCCAGCCGCGTCCGGGCCGGCAGGGTGTGGCAATGGCGACGAATTGGTGCCGCGCCATCGGCCGTAGCGCCACGGCATATACCAGGGCGATTTTTCCGGCAACGCCTGCGGTACAAAGTCCAAACCTGACGTGCCCCATGGCTGGCAGCGAAGAAGCCGCGCCAATGTCATCCAGCCGCCGGCCCATAGGCCGAAACGCGCGAGCGCCTGATCGGCATATTCGGAACAGGTCGGCAGATGGCGGCAGCGAAACCCGACCAGCGATGCAAGCGTGTAGCGATAGATTGCGATCAAGCCGCGCCCCAACAGACGCGGGGCATTACGGCAGTTTTGCGCAAGTGACGGCATATGATTGAGTCAAATCACTGCGTTGCCGTTTCGCCGCCGCGCTTCGCCTCGATCTGGCCGATGGCATCGACCACGGCGTCAAACGTCAGCAGCGTCGAGGCGTGGCGGGCTTTGTAATCGCGTACCGGTTCGAGCACCGCAATGTCGGTCCACTTGCCGTTCGCAGGCGGCGCACCGTTTTCTTTAAGCATTTTGCGCACGCCCTCGCGCAATTCCCGCAATTCGCCGGCTTTGGCGCCGATGATGTTGCGCGCCATGATCGAAGACGACGCTTGGCCGAGCGCGCAGGCTTTCACCTCATGGGCGAAATCGGTGACCGTATCGCCATCCATCTTCAAATCAATGGTGACGGTTGAGCCGCACAGCCGCGACAGCGCGGTCGCCGTGGCATCGGGCTTCTCAAGCCGCCCGATCCGCGGGATCGCGGCGGCGAGTTCGAGAATGCGGCGGTTGTAGACCTCATTGAGCATCGGCGAAGCGTAGATTTGCCCGCATTAACGCGGGTTTATTGAGTCTCTTTGACAATCGACTATATAAGCGCGGCCGGCGCGGATTTGAAGTTCCGGTAAGAGAGAGTGAGGGCGACCGTGCCTGATCCATTGGCTGATCGAACTTTATTCGCGGCGCCCGCGGGCTCGGCCGAGCTCGAGGAGGGGGCGGCGCTGACGCCCAAATTCGATGCTGACGGGCTTGTCACGGCCGTCGCCACCGATGCGGGTTCGGGCGATGTGCTGATGGTCGCGCATATGAATGCGCAGGCGCTGGCAAAAACCATTGCGACCGGTGAGGCGTGGTATTTCAGCCGGTCGCGAAAGGCGCTGTGGAAAAAGGGCGAGACTTCCGGCCATACGCAGCGCGTGATCGAGATGCGCATCGATTGCGATCAGGATGCCGTGTGGATCAAGGTCGAGCAGGTTGCCGGCGCTTGCCACACCGGCCGCCGTTCGTGCTTCTATCGCGCCGTGCCGCTTGGCGCGCCCGGCGGCAAGCCCGGCGCAGTGAAGCTCGAATTTCATGACTAGCTTTTGAGCATGATCTTGTCCGAAAACCGGTGCCCACTTTTCGGCATCATGCGCTAGTATACCGGTCGCTGCATCGCGAAAACACTTTCGACCACGGCATATTGGTCGTAGCCGCAACGGGCGATTGGCTTC